>JAZLIC010000097.1:0-29778 GCA_045617225.1 Clostridia bacterium | reverse complement strand
CTTTATTGCTGGCAAGGCGGTATGGAGGGCGGAAATGCTTTTGCAGATGTTGTTTTGGGGGCAGTTTCGCCATCGGGCAGACTTACCGACACTATTGCATATGACATAAATGATTATCCCTCAACCAAGAATTACGGCGATGTAAACATAAATATCTATCAGGAAGATATTTATGTAGGTTACAGATACTTTGAAACTTTTGCAAAGGATAAGGTTATCTATCCCTTCGGCTACGGTCTGTCTTACACAGAATTTGATTATAGTTATAAATGTGATGTCACAGACGATACCGTGACAGTATATGCAGATGTAAAAAATATTGGCGCAGTGCCAAGTAAAACCGTTGTGCAGGTCTACTACTCCGCACCGCAGGGAAGGCTCGGAAAAGCCGTGCGTGAGCTTGGCGGATATAAAAAGACCGGGACTCTTGCTCCGGGAGAAGAAGAAAGAATTGTTATTAAGCTCCCTGCACGCTCTATGGCGTCATATGATGATACGGACAGCTTCTCTTACATATTGGAAAAGGGCGAGTATAAAATATTTGCAGGCGAGAATGTGCGTGACGCAAGGGAGGTCTTTGCATTTAGTTTAGGTGCGGATAAAACGGTCGAAAAACTTCGTCAGGTGCTTGCACCGGTTGATGCTTTTGACAGAATGAAGCCTGTTAAAGACGGCGATGGATTTAAAATCACTTACGAGAGTATAAGGACAAGAGATTATGATTTAAACGCACGTATGATGGAGCATATAAGCACTGCCCCTGCACCGATAGAGGATAAAGGTATCACTTTAAAAGATGTTAAGGACGGCAAAAACACATTGGACGAATTTGTCCTTCAACTGAGTATAGAGGACCTGACCTGTATTGTAAAGGGTGAGGGTATGGATAGTCCAAAGGTTACAAGAGGAACAGGCGGTGCAATCGGCGGTGTTACCGACAGTCTTTTAAAGAAGGGTGTTCCCGTTGTATGTTGCACGGACGGACCGTCGGGCGTCAGAATGGATACAGGACATCACGCTACACTTATTCCTAACGGAACTTGCCTTGCCTCTACCTGGAATGATGCCCTGGTAGAGGAGTTACATTCTTATATCGGTATAGAGATGAGGGCAAACAACATAGATATACTCCTGGCACCGGGAATGAATATCCACAGAAATCCTCTTAACGGAAGAAATTTTGAATATTTTTCAGAGGACCCATACCTCACAGGGAAAATGGCAGCTGCTTGCACAAGAGGACTTGCAGAGGCAGGTGTTTCAGGTTGTATAAAGCATTTTGCCTGCAACTCACAGGAAACGAACAGGTACGGTGAGGACTCCGTAGTGTCCGAAAGAGCACTCAGGGAAATTTACTTAAAGGCATTTGAAATAGCGGTTAAGGAGGGCAAGGCAACATCTGTAATGACCGCATATAATCGCTTAAACGGTATATATACACATTCAACATATGACCTTTGCACCTCGGTCCTCAGAGATGAGTGGGGATATACAGGCTTTGTAATGTCCGATTGGTGGCCCCGTATGTCTGTTGAAACACCGATTGATGAAAAGAATAAGGACTTAGCGTCAATGAACCTGGCACAGAACGATGTTTATATGGTTACCGATTCCGCAAAGGATTTTAGCGATAACTTAACAGCCTCTCTTAAAGACGGAAGCCTGAGTATAGAGCATTTAAGGAAGTGTGCAAAGAATTTATTAAGGTTTATGCTCACATCACCGGCGTTGAGTCGTGAGGTAGTGCCGGTTTCAACTATTAAGAGAGAGGACTTTGCCGCCGTTTATACTACCGAAAATGTGGTATCCGACAGAAAGTATGAGTTTAAAGACGCTGATGCGTTGGAGCTTAAATTTATGACAACAGGCTCGCCTCTTGCACAGTATATAATCGGTGTATATTCCGATGATAAGTTCGTAAACTGCGTGTTGACGCAGGCGGCAACCGAAAGCGAAAAGACTGCGTTAATGGAGCTTCCGGAAGATAAAAAAGAGATAACATTTAATTTTTCCGAGGCCTTTGATTATATGAATGTCACCGCACTTAAAAAGAAATGATTTAAGACGAAAGAGGAAACGAACAGTGAAACTTACAGAAACATATTTAAGGAAAGAAAATGAACATATAAATTATGTGGTTTACCTGCCCGAAAACGGCGGCGAAAATTTGCCGATGGTTACATTCCTTCACGGTGCAGGCGAGAGAGGAACAAGGATAGAAAACCTTTATCGTTTGGGACTGCCGAGATTGATTAAGGAAGGATACGAGTATCCGGCGATTATACTTATACCCCAGTGTCACGAAAAACTTGAATGGATAAATCTGCCTTGCGAGTTGATGGCCCTGATTGAAAAGGTCGCAAAAAAGTATAAGGCGGATATGTCACGCCTTTCAATAACCGGCGGCTCTATGGGCGGCTTTGGGACTTGGGAAATGGGAATGTGCTTTCCCAATAAGTTTTCCGTAATTGCCCCAATATGCGGCGGCGGAGCTTCTTGGAGGGCGCCTAATTTGATTACAACGCCTGTTTATACATACCACGGCTCAAAAGATGATACAGTTCCGCTTATATATTCCGAAATGATGGTAGATGCAGTGAAAAACGCCGGCGGAAAGGCAGAGTTTACTGTCTTTGAAGGGGCGATGCATAACGATGCAATCGAGAAGACATACGAAGAAACGGATTTGATGGACATACTTATAAATACCGTGCGAGAGGACTTCTCAGAGGTAAAAGAAACGTTTAGCGAGTATTTCGGCGATAGTTGGGAAAAGTAAAAAGATAATAAAAATCTGCCTTCGGGCAGATTTTTTTGTTGCAAATTTTACCTAAATTTGTTATACTTATTATGCTACATAATACACATTTATAATAGATGAAGTATATTTCCTGTTACAAAGTGTACGCTAATAGGTAAAAGCGTACACTCTGGCTTATCATAACTTTGTAATGGGAAGTAATGTGTATTGGTGTAGCAACCTTATGTCAGAGTCGTATGTTTTTCGTGCGTGGCTCTGAGATATGGGCTGCGCATTTTTTTATTTTAAGAGGGATTTGAGAATGAAAGTAAATCAAAAAATGTATACTACGGTGTTTAACGGTGCGACCGATGCCATATGGTTGATTGATGACGCATTAGAAAATGAAGAAAATTTTGCGGAGTTTAAAAGGTTGGTTATAGCTGCACAAGATAGATTAAAGAAAGCGCAGATAGATGCGGAAGAAATCTATATTGAAATGGAGGAATAATGTCCACCCTTGACTGAAAAATTGTTTTATTGTATACTGAGTAAGGACACAGTCCGAAATTATTTATTTAAAGGAGAAGTGCTTTTTGATTAAGTACAAAAAAGCGGATATTGTGCGCTAACGGAGGTTAGACACAATTCTGACCTCCCATACTTGAACTATCAATTTTCAGGAGGAAAAATAATGAATAAAAATAGTTATATTATCAGGTTGGAAAAGAAAAGCGAGGAAAGAGAAGTAGAAAACTTGGTGCGAGAGTCCTTTTGGAATGTATACCGTCCCGGGTGTTTGGAGCATTATCTCTTGCATATTATGCGAGAGGACAGCGACTTTATCCCGGAGCTGAATTATGTTATGGAAAAGGATAAAAAGATTATCGGTCAGGTGGTGTTTTTCAAAGCGAAGATTTTTGCCGATGACGGCAGAGAAATTCCAATTCACACTATGGGACCTATCTGTATAGCACCTGAGTATAAGTACCGAGGTTATGGCAAGATACTTCTTGATTTTGCTCTTGAAAGGGCGAAAGAGTATGGTGTAGGTGCGTTGTGTTTTGAGGGCAATATTGACTTCTACGGAAAGTGTGGATTTACTTATGCCTCGGATTATAATATCTGTTATCACGGCTTGCCCGAGGGCGAGGACGCATCATTCTTTTTGTGCAAGGAGTTGCTTGACGGTTATTTGGACGGTATCACAGGCGAATATAAAACGCCTGATGTTTACTTTGTTGACGAAGCGAAGGCGGAGGAATTTGATAAAACTTTTCCGCCAAAGGAAAAGTTAAAGTTACCTACGCAACTTTTCTAACTGTTTTATGGGATTTAGAAAAAGTTTTAAGAGGTAGTCGTTATGAAGATTTTGAATTTCGGTTCCTGTAACATTGATTATGTATATTCAGTTGAACATATGGTACTTCCGGGGGAAACTATTTCCGCAAACGGTGCGGAGTGCTTTCCGGGCGGCAAAGGGCTTAATCAGTCAATAGCCATAGCCTCGGCAGGAGAGAAGGTTTATCACGCCGGTTGCGTAGGCAACGACGGTGACTTTTTGTTAGATATTATGACAAAGAGAGGCGTGGACACAAGATATGTAAATCAAACGGACGAAATGACAGGGCGTGCCATTATTCAAGTTATGCCAAGCGGCGAAAATGCGATTATCGTTCATAGCGGCAGTAACGCCGAGGTAACCAAAGAGCAGATAGATAGCGTGCTTGATAAGTTTGAAAAGGGCGATATAATTGTACTTCAAAATGAGATAAACGATATAGGCTACATAGTAGATAAAGCCTATGAAAAGGGTATGCAGATTGTGTTTAATCCATCGCCGTTTAACGAAACTGCAAAGAAAATTCCGCTCAGTAAGGTGACATACCTTTTTGTAAATCAGATTGAAGCACAAAGCTACTGCGGTGATGCAGATTTTGCGGCTTGGAGAAAAGAGAATTATCCTAACCTTAAAGTTATAATGACTTTGGGAAGTAAAGGCTGTGTGTATTTCGGTGATGAAGAAATAAGACAAAGCTCCTACAAGGTAAAGGCGGTTGATACTACAGGCGCAGGGGATACGTTTTCAGGCTATTTTGTAGCAGGCATTGCCGGCGGAAGGTCGCCAAAAGAAGCACTCAAAAACGCTTCAAAAGCGGCTGCTATTGCAGTATCAAGACCGGGTGCGGCGTCTGCAATACCTAAAATCGAAGAAGTCTTAAATTCAGATATGGAAGAAAATCAAGGAGAGATAAAATGAGTGAGCAGAGAAACTGCGATGTATGCGTGAACTTTTGTTATGATGAGTTCTACGATTGCTATACCTGTTGTATGGACCTTGACGAGGACGAAATGGCACAATTTTTAAAAGGCTCATTTTCTCAGTGCCCATACTTCCGCTTTGGTGATGAGTATACAATAGTCAAAAAACAAGCAGGACAGTTTTAACTGCCCTGCTTATTTTTTATGCTGTATTCAACAGTATTATCCTTTTCATTTATAGTGATATGATATTTTCCGTAATCTATGGTTAAAATATCGTCTTTTACATTTCCCTTAATATATGCGGACTGTTCAAAGCTTGCCGTAATATAGTGAGCCTTGACGGTATCGTTTCCCGTGCGTATAATATAAAGCTTTCCGAAGTCGTCATAAATTGCGACTCTGCCTTGCTTTGCGTCATACCATATAGGGCTGTTGTCTGCCGATGATATATACTGTGATGCGGAAACTGCGGCATCAAAGTTTTTATAGAGGCTCAGTACCTGCAACAGATACTTATCGTAATCAATGTCACCGATTATCATATGAGAACGGTCTGCCTTAATGCGATTGTTTTCTAAATATGCTCTTAAAAATTTCCTGGCGGTATTATTTTTTAGATTATATGCCGCATATATGTCAATAGGATATTTCTCTATATAATTCGGGCAAGTGTTTTTGCCATAGAGTGTTCCGTCCATACATAAAACGGGATAATCGTATTTTCCGCTTACTTTTGTGTACATAAAATGTTCTGCCGTTTCGTATATATGCTCTAAGATTTTCAGACACTCTGTATATCCGTCACCGCCGTATCTTTGGGCGACAGCGGTAAGGGTTGAAATTGCGGACAATGTATCCTTGCCGAAACTGCTTTCCGACAAAAGTGCATTCTGCTTAAAGGTTGCGGCAGTGCCTTGTAATATATACCTTTGTGCATCTGCGTCGGAGATTATCTCATCGCTTCCCATATCTTTAAGCGTGTTATTGAGGGTAAGCAGTGCAGACATATTAAGGGGTGTTACCGATGTATTAAGGGCCGCTCCATCTAAGAACTTTTTAGACTTTGCAAGCATTTTCACCCACGCATCATAGCGCGGAGTATCATTTATTCCGTCTGCGTTTAAGTCGATGTACTCGTTTAATAAATCGCCGCCTTTAAGGTAGGGATAGATTTCGGATATAGCTTCTGCAAGTGATATGACAGTATAATCTTCATTATCGGTATAGCTTGCCTCGGTCGGATACGGCGCACCGATAAAGCCGTTGCTTGCAGACGAGAATCCGCCGTTTAAGCCTTGCGCACGGCAGAAGAAGTCTATTCCGCATACAATACGGTCTAAAAGCTCTGCACGCTTTGAGGCATCTATATCAAAGTCCTTTGGGTTTTTGTACGCGCAGGCAAAAAGCTTTAAGTATGCAAATTGGTTTGCGTTATTTTTAAGTGGACTTTGATTTGAGTGATAGTAAAGTGCCTTCCAGTTTTCAAGGTCATATTTGCTTTTCTGCCGCCAATTGGTGCTGAGTGTTTGCATACCATTCATCATAACAGGGAAGTCTTTTTCGTTATATACCTGACTTCTCATAAGCGTGTTTAAAGAGTTTTTAAGTGCAGAGGTCACCTCGCCCTTCTGCTTTTTTGTTAATGAAGCGGTGATAGTACCGAATGTGTATTGCTTATCCTCTTTTTTTGCCTTTACTGAATTTATGTTAAGGAATGGCTCGTCGGTGAGATAAGCGGCATAAATCCGCCTGCTGTCCGAATTTGGAGTAAGCAGGAGAGAGTCGGCAGAGCTTCCCCTGAGTCTAAGCGTAACAAAATTTTTACCCTCGGTATAGCTGAGTGGCAGAGGATATGTAGTGTATAGGAACTTTCCGTCATCTAATGCGTTTTTTGGGGCATAGTCTATAATAAATCCGTCATTTTTACCCTTTTCGTCAGGCAGGGCGTTTTCCACAACTATTGCATTGCTTCCTGTATCATCACTTCTGAGTTTAAGTGTCAGATAGCAAAGTTTTTCGGAATTGCAGGCTAAATTAAATGCCATAGTGCCGCCACGCTTGATGGTGCGGTAGGTATAGGAGCTTCTGTTTATTTTAGAGTCGCTTGTCTTGATGGACTCAAACATCTGCTCTTTTTCGCTTTCTTTGTTACCAAATACGATATAATCCTTAAAACTTGCGTTTTTGTATACGGGTGCTTCTTCGGCAGGGAGGGTAAGTTCTATCTCTCGTATAAGCTTCGCTTCGCCTGAACTGATTGACGCCTTTGCAATCAGATTTTTGTCACCCTCAAACCATTTTGGGCGTGTAACCTCGCCATAACTGTTGATATATCCTGTGTTTTCGGTTGGCAAAGTATCATCGCTTGCCTTGTCATATGCAGTCCAATCTATATGGACTGTTCGATTATCGTCGGTTGTGTAATTGCGTGTTAAATCCGATAAAATACTGCTCTCCGAATAATTTGCGCCAAGAAGATTTGCCGAGGCATTGTGAACTGCCAGGACATCAGGATTATCGGAAACGTGCAGTACAAGCTCAGGCTTTGTGTCGGTAAAGAGCGTAGAGGAAACCTCGCCGCCGAAAATGTGAAGACTGACAGTATCGTGCTTTTTCTCTACTTCGGCACTTATGGTATCGGTCAGGTCAATTTCGTTTAAGGCATATACATCTTTATTGCCCTGATAAATAAGGGTTTCTTTACCCTGAGGACGGGTGTTATACGAGATATTATCTTCCCAGGAATTGTTTTCCATAAGATATATACGCATATCTGCCGCCGTGGCGGAGCTTGGATAAAGCTTAGCTGAAACGATAGCGCCTTTTATATTCTCGTGGTTTAGTTTAAACTTCAAATATGTTTCGCTACCTTTGCCGATAGAAAGCTTGCCGGCACGGTTTGTAAGGTCATATCCGCTTTCGTCAGGAGATAAGGAAGATATGCTTACAGAAACTGCGGTTTCGGTCTTTTGTACGGTGTCAAGGTCGGTGTCAACCGCCTCGCCTGTGATAATTTTAAGGCAGGGACGGTATGCAGGGTCGCTGTTCCTGACAGAAGCGATTTTTACATTCTCATCTGCTATGGTATCCATTGCGGTCAGGTGGAGAGAGAAGGCGTCTGCCTTCTTTTTGATTAGCTTTTTTACCTCGTCGGTGATATTGACCTCATAAACCGTAGGTGCGTCAGATTGCATTACAATCGTATCAACGGACGCATCGTTTCCTTCCGGTTTGGTGGCAAATGTTATGTTATCGTCCCAATTATTATTGTCAAATAAATTAAGGTTTACCTTAACGGAGGCATCGTTACTGCTAAGTGCAACAAGGCGCAGTGAAACAGACTCAATCTTTAAATCTCTGTCCTTGATTGAGTCAAGACGGAACTGCATATAAGTTTCTTTTCCGTTTCCTACTGCGGTGAAACGGCTTTCACTGTCAGAACTGTCGCCTAACTCTATTCCGCTTTCGCCCTCGTGGTTTTCTTGCACATAGGTGTCATATACAGGCATAAACCTAAATACCTCGCCCGGGTCGCCGGGACGCAGAAGTATTACACCTATGGGTATTACTCCAAGCAGAATAAGGCAGGCAAGCAATGCTGAGATTACTTTCTTCATAACCATAACTCCATTTTTGTAATATATTAGTATTATAGCCGAAAAATATATTATTTTCAATAGACACATTGACAAATTTAAAGATAACTTATAAAATAAGGGTATGTAATAATAGGAAGGTGACGGATTTGTTGGGAATTATTTTATACTGCGTATTTTTAATAACAGGTTTTTTGTATGCAGATATGTATTTTAAGGATAAAGATTTGTATTTCAGAATTTTTGCCGGAGGCATCTTCGGTAATCTTGCTTTGATGGCAGGGATTATTCCCTTTGGCTTTATCTTCGGCTTTACACCGCTCAGTCATATACTGTTGCTTATTGTGTTTGCCGTGCCTTGCATATATCTTTTGTGGCGCAAGGGTAATGTAAAAGACAGCTTTAAAAAGCTTGGCAGAATGACGGAAGATGCACCTATCTCGCACCTGATTTTCTGGACGTTGATTATTCCTATAACTGTACTTATCGGCATATTGATGACAAATCATATTATGGCACCGTATGAGGGCGGAGCTATTGCCTCCGGACAATGCACATACGGCGACCTTGCAATGCATATGGGCTTTATAACAAGCATTGCGGAGCAAAGACAGTTCCCACCGGAATATAATGTTTTGGCAGGTTATAACCTTAACTATCCGTTTCTGATAGACTCACTTTCGTCATCACTTTATCTGTTCGGTACAGGACTGCGCGCGGCTATCTTGCTCCCGAGCTATGTTTTTACACTTCTTTTGGTTATGGGATTTTTCTACCTTGCCCATAAAATAACCGAGAAAAAGTGCGTAGCGGTTTTGGCTACTGTATTTTTCTTCTTCTGCGGCGGCTTCGGATTTTCTTACTTCTTCGAGGGCGCAAAGGCGGACAGTACGATATTTACAAGGATATTTACTGCATATTATAAAACTCCGACGAACTTAAACGATAATAATATCAGATGGTCAAACACCATCTGCGATATGATTATACCTCAGCGTACCACAATGGCAGGCTGGACAATAATAGTATTTGCTTTGTGGTTGTTGCTTGAAGCGGTGAAGAAAAAGCAGAACAAAGATTTCTGGCTCCTCGGCGCAGTGGCAGGTTGTATGCCGATGATACATACACATTCATTCTTGGCACTCGGAATTATATCCGCGGTAATGTTCCTTTTGTCCTTTATAAAGTGCGATGATAAGAAGTCAAACTTCCTGCGTTGGCTCAGGTACGGCGGCGTAGCACTCGTTTTGGCGCTTCCGCAGTTGTTTATCTGGACATTTACGCAGACATCGGGCGGCTCTGGATTTTTGATACCCACGTTTAATTGGGTGAATAAGGCAGACCCGTATCTGTGGTTCTGGCTTAAAAATTGGGGAATAATTGCGATTTTTCTTATCCCTGCGGTGCTCAGCGTTAAAAAAGAAAACAGAGATTTGGTTATTGCTTGCGGAGCAATATTCGTGATTGCGGAGCTTGTATTATTCCAGCCGAACCCGTATGATAACAATAAGCTTTTCTATATCGTTTATATGATAGCGGTGATTATCGTAAGCGACTATCTTTTTGTACTTTATGATAAGTTAAAGGGCGTGCGTGGCAGAGCCTTCCTTGCGGCTTTGGTTATCTTCTTCGGAACATTGTCCGGCGTTTTGACTATCGGCAGGGAGTATAATTCGGGAGCGGAATTTCAGACCTTCTCTAAGGGGCAGATAGAATTTGCGGAGTTTGTAAAAGAGAATACGGATGCAGATGCAACCTTTGCGACATCGGATAATCACTTAAACCCCGTAAGCGTTTTAGCAGGCAGAAATATCTATGCAGGCTCCTCACTCTATGTATACTTCCACGGCTTTGGACCTGAACTTTCAAAAAGGAAAGACACTATAAAAAAGATTTATGAAGCACCGAATATGGAAACGCTTAAAAAGCTTGCCGACGGAAACAATATAAAATATATTTTGGTTTCAAACAGCGAGGAACAGGCGTATGAAATAAATCAATCGACAATGAACGCCCTTAAAAAGCTGTATGATAAGGACGGAATAAAGTTGTATGAGGTTAAATAAAAAGAAGTCGGCAGATGCCGACTTCTTTTTACTTTAATTTTTTACTTAATCTTAAATCCTGACCAATGAGTTTAAGTACTGTATATTCGCCTATAAGGCGTGAACGCAGACGACCGCTGTAAATCTCCTCTAAGGTTTCCATATTCAAATTAGAGGATAAAATCGTACTTTTCCCTGCAACCAAGCGACTGTTTATAATATCAAACAATGCGGCAGTTGAATATTGGGTAATAAATTCCGTGCCTAAATCGTCGATTATTAAAAGGTCTGCTTCTTTAAGATATGAGGCGGTGGTTACTGCGTCCTCTATTGCATCGCTGTCAAGCTTATTAAACTTTATCTGTTCCAAGAGTTCAAACATAGCAAATGAAGTTTGGTAGTAGACCGTCTTTCCGCGCTCTAACGCACGGTTTGCAATACAGCTTGAAAGATATGTTTTGCCCACGCCTGCATTACCCATAAAAAACAGATTTTCGTGAGTTGTGTCAAAGGTATCTGCAAACTGCTCGGCGTACGCTTTTATCTTTTCAATCGTCTTTAAAGGGTTGCGACCGCCGACATCGGCTTGATTTGCAAATAGTGTATAGTCAAAGTTTTTAAAGGTTTGTCCCTTCATATGCTCTGTCATATTTGAATTCCGGCTTATATACTTCATAATAAGCTGCTTTTGGCATTCACAACGGCGACCGTCTTCGTCAAAGCCTGTGTCACGGCATTTGGGGCAGGTATAGATTTCGTCTAAATAGTCCTCGGGCAAGTTGAGCCTCTGCAAAAGTGCCGACTTTTTTTCATTCTGCCTGACGATTGCCGCTTTTGTTTCTTCAAAATTATCCGCACCCTTTAAGACGCCGCGCAGAAGTGCGGTTCCGCCTTTTTTGAGGGATTCCTCAATCTCTGTATATTCAGGCGCTTTTTGGCGCACATACTCTGTGCGGCGAATAAGCTCTGTATTATTCTTTTGCCTGCGTTCGCTAAGTTCTTGCATTGCCTGCGTGTATGCAGAGTTCATATCTTCACGTCCTCTCTAAAAATCGTCAATCATATCAAACAACTTATTTTCCAAGTCTGCGTAATCTATCTTGTTTGTGTCCTCATAGTTGTTGAATTTACTCTTTTTTGTTTTAGAATTAAATTGCTCTGTATGCGGAGCGTCTTCGTTTTCCACCTGTTCTTTGGTGGTAAGTCCCTTGCTGAGCCACTCGGTAATAATTTTGTTCATATATGCCCAAGAGAGTTTGCCTGTATGCTCTACCGTCCTGTCATAAGAAAGCTGCACAAGTTCAAGCGGTACTTGAAGTTCCTCGCACCATTGTTTTAAATACTTTTTCTCGGTTTGAGTAAGAGCTCTGTCGTATATGCCTAAGATGCCTCGTACCTTTCTTTCGTAACTGTCAAAGGCTTCAAGCTCGCTGACAAAGGCTTCCGCACTTTCGTATGTATCAATGCCTCTGTCTGCCCAATCCATAGCCACGGTTTCTAAGTAGCGTTTGGTTGTCTTGCCCTTTTTTGCGGCATAGGCAAGGAGCATAACTATAACCTCGACAGGCAGTCCAAGCCAATCGTGGAAGGAGTACAACATCTCTAAATCCGATTGGGTAAGATGCTTGTTTAAGATATGTTCTGCCTGCTTTAAGAGTTGTGATATTTGTTCGCTCTTGTTACATACCTCATCAATTTCCGCAACGGTGTAAGACGGCTTGCTTCTGCCAAAAGATTTTTTGCCTTTTTTTGCTCCACCGTCATCTTTCTTCGTTTCACCTATTATTTCGCCGGCCGTCTTCCAAAAATCAAGAGAAAGTTTAACCTTATCTTCGCTTATACAAAGCTCCTTTGTAAGCTCTGTCACAGTCGGCATTTTGCCGTCCTTCTGGAATTTATATGCGGCATAAAGATATACCTGTAAATATTCAGGATTGGTGAAACGAACATATTTCTCAATAAAGTCATATGGGATTTTAAGATTTTCCAACTGTTTCACACACCTTTCTATTTACCGACGCAAAATCGGCTGAATACATTGTCAATAACTTCGTCACGGACAGTAACCCCCGTGACCTCACCAAACGCATTTAAAGCGTCCTCCAAATCCACATGGAGTAAATCATACGGCATACCGCTTTCCATAAGCTCTTTCGCTTTAAGGAGGGAGTCCTTTGCTTTAAGAATGGAGTCTTTTTGACGCTCGTTAAACAAGTAGACTGCACCGGGCGTTATACCTCCCAATAAAAATCGGTCTATGATAGCGGATTTTAAGTCATCCATACCTGTCGGCTCTTTGCCCTTTGGCGTAGAAGTATAAATAATATCATCTATGCTTATATTAAGCTCATCTGCCACGACTGCCTTGTCTAAATGTGCCTTGTCGGTCTTGTTGAGGATAAGCAGAGTGCATTTGCCCGAAAGCTCTTTTGCTATTTCTCGGTCGGTTGGGGTAATTCCCACCTCGCTGTCAATTACAAAAAGGCAAAGGTCGGCACTGCGCATATTCTCTTTTGCACGGCTTATGCCGATTGCCTCAACGGTATCCGCACTATCTCTTATACCGGCGGTATCCAAAAGGCGAAGTGATACGCCGTCAAGGTTTATATATTCCTCAACTATGTCACGGGTTGTGCCCGGAATATCGGTGACGATTGCCTTTTCAGAGCCTGAAAGAGCGTTAAGGACAGAGGACTTGCCGACATTCGGACAGCCTACAATAACGGTGGAGATACCGTCACGAAGAATCTTTCCTGTCTTAAAGCTATCCAAAAGTATATCGACATTTTTAAGGATAGCGTCAATATTCTCCGTCACTTCATCTGTGCCCGGGGTGTCAACCTCGTCAGGATAATCAACGGCGGCAGAGATATGAGCGGTAATGGATAATACATCACTGCGCAGGGCGTCAATCTTTTCTTTAAGCTTGCCGGATTGAAGGGTGGCGGCAGATTCAAGTCCTGCCTCGGAATGTGCATCAATTATATCCATTATGGCTTCCGTGCCGGTTAAATCAATCCTGCCGTTTAAAAAGGCACGGCGAGTAAACTCGCCTGCTTCCGCAAGGCGTGCCCCGGAGAGTAAAAGCTCATCTAAGATTGTGCGTGCCGCAAAAAAGCCGCCGTGGCATTGGATTTCTACCACGGTTTCACCTGTGTAGGAATGAGGAACACGCATAACCACAACCAAAGCTTCATCAATGCGACGAAGCTCGTTTTCTTTTCTGTGCACCTTTGACAGAACCATCTGATGTGATTTTTGGTTCTTTAAAGATAATCCGTTTTTAGTTTTAATAATCTTATCAGCAATTTCCTCTGCGTCAAAACCGCTTAGTCGGACAATTGCAACGCCGCCTGCACCTTGAGGAGTAGCAATGGCGGCGATTGTATCATAAAGTTTCATATTTGTTAATTCTTTCTTATGTTATTTACAAGGTCATCTACGGTGTCTTTAAGCTCTTTGTTTCCGCTGATAGCTTTGCGTATTTTATCAACTGCATATATTACGGTAGTGTGGTCACGGTTGAATTCCTCACCTAATTTGGGGAAGGACTCATCTAATATTTCGTGTGATAAATACATCGCTATGTGACGCGGAAAGGCAATATCATTTGACCTCTTTTTAGATACAAGTGAGCCTTTCGGCAGACGATAGTATTTTTCTACTTCATCAATAATAAGCTCTGTTGTAATATCCCTATGATGCAGGGTGTATAAAATTTCTTTTAATGCCTTTTGTGCAAGCTCCATTGAAATGGTGTTTGTGCGTTCAATACCGGCATACGCCAAAATCCTCTTTACCGCACCCTCTAAATCACGGACATTTGACTTTATATTATTTGCTACATATTCAACAATTTCTTCATCAAATGTAAAGTATTCATTCTCAATCTTAGAACGAAGAATAGCTATACGTGTTTCATAATCAGGCGGTTGCACATCTGCAAGAAGTCCCATATTAAAGCGTGTTTTAAGACGCTCCTCCAAGTGAGGTGTATCCGACGGCAGACAATCAGATGTAATTACAATCTGCTTTCCTGCATCGTATAGCGCATTAAAGGTATGGAAGAACTCCTCCTGGGTACTCTCTCTTGAAGCGATAAATTGAATATCGTCAATCAAAAGCAGGTCTAATGTGCGGTACTTATTGCGAAAAGCCTGATTTGTCTTTTCACGGATAGCGGTTACAAGCTCGTATGTAAACTTTTCACTTGTGGTATACAAGACCTTTTTGTCAGGGTATATTTTTTTGTAGTAATTACCTATTGCCTGCAAAAGATGGGTTTTCCCAAGACCGCTTCCGCCGTAGAGGAAAAGCGGATTGTACTTGCGAGAGGGCGACTCCGCAACCGCAAGAGATGAGGCATAGGCTAAATCGTTATTTTTACCTACGATGAAGTTTTCAAAGCTGTACTTTGGATTTAAGTCGCTTTGTATCTCAAAAGATGTTTCGCTGAATATATCGTCTGTGTCTTTACTTGATAATGTAACATCAATAGAACAGGAGTGTCCCGTTACGGTTTCGATACAACTTTCAATCAAGGAGCGGAACTTTGTCATTACCATATCCTTTTGAAGGGCGGTAGATACAGAAAGGCTCGCCGTAGAGTTTGTAATCTCGATAACCTCAATGGGCTTTATCCAAGTTTCGTACGAAACTGTTGAAACTTCATCATGTAGTTGGTCGAGTACATCTGACCAAATTTTATCTGTGTTCAAGATAGTGTTTCTCCTTTAAAATCAGTAACTTTCACCTGTTTTGTTACAAAAAGTAAGCAGCTTTGTAACAGGTGCGTAATACATTCTAACAGAAAACAATTTGGAATTCAACACCTAAAAAATAGAAAAACAGAGGGATAAATTGCCTTTTTTGATGGGAAATACAAAATATAGGTATAATGTGAAAACAAAAGAACAATATGTGCTAATTTTTTTAAAGAAATAAAAAAAGAAAAATTTTCAGCTTAAATTTGTGCAATATTTAATTGAATTTTAACTTGACAATTTTGAATATGCGTGGTAGAATAATACAGATTTTTTATGAGTGTTTGAAATTAATTAACTGTTATATATTTGAAGGAGGGGAAACAAATGCTTCGTACTTATCAGCCTAAGAAAAGACACAGAGCTAAGGAACATGGCTTCCGCAAAAGAATGAGTGACCGTAACGGCCGCAAGGTTTTGGCTAGAAGAAGATTAAAGGGCAGAAAGAAGTTATCTGCTTAAATCAGATTCCAAAGACGCCGTTTAAGGCGTCTTTTTGGCTTATTGTGAAATGGGAAATATTAAAATGAAGTTTGAAAGATTGAACCGTAATTCCGATTTTAAGCGTCTGTACAGACGCGGAAAATCTTGTGTGCTTAAAAGCATTGTTGTTTATGCTATGCCAAATCGTTTGGGGATAAACAGGATTGGAATTACTGCCGGCAAAAAGGTCGGTTGTGCGGTAGAAAGAAACCGTGCAAAAAGGCGGCTCCGTGCCTTGTGGCAGAGTAATCTTTTAAAGATGAAGCAGGGCTTCGATGTATGTCTTGTTGCCAGAGGCATAACGGGGAAAACTAAGTTTTTGTTCTTGGAACAGGACTTTTTATCCGCCTGTAAAACGGTGGGGATATTAGATGCTGAAAACACTGTTGATTAAAATAATTGTTTTTTATCAAAAACGGATTTCACCGCTTAAAAAGCCGTGTTGCAGGTTTTATCCTACCTGCTCCGAGTATGCGCTTTTGTCTGTTAAGAAGTATGGGGCTTTTCGAGGTTTGCTTAAAGCCTTGTGGAGAATACTGAGGTGTAACCCTTTAAACAAAGGCGGTATTGATTATCCGTAAATTTAAGGAGAGATTGTATTGTCTTATATTATGTGGGCGTTTGCGTGGGTCTTAACTCTGTGCTACAATTTGGTACAGAATTACGGCGCGGCAATCATCTTGTTTACAATTTTAGTTAAAGCGCTTCTGTTACCGCTTACTGTCAAGCAACAAAAGTCAATGATAAAGACGCAGAAGCTGCAACCTTTACTTTTGGAAATTCAACGCAAGTATGAATATGATAAAGAAAAGCAGAGTCAGGAAACGATGAAGCTTTATAAAAAGTATGATGTAAATCCGATGGGCGGTTGTCTTCCTCTTGTAATACAATTTCCGATTTTGATTGCATTATATTATGTTGTAAAACAACCTATTACGTATATTATGGGCGTGGATAGCGGCGAGATTTGGAGAATTACACACGCTATCACCGAATGGGGACAGAGTAATAAAGACGCACTTAATGATTTATTCAAAAATCTTAATATAGAGTCTTTTGCTCCGCTTTATGAAAACGGATTTAAGAAGTTTGGTTTGTATGAAATTCAAATTGCACGTTTCTTGACTGTTCACCCTGACATTTTACAAAATCATTGGATTGTTGAAACAGGAAAGGCATATCGTACACTTAACTTTAACTTCTTGGGACTTGATATGTCACAGACACCTAATTTTGGTGCAATGCTCGGCATCTTGACAGGTTCTGTTGCGAACCTTAATTTAGAAACCTGCCTGCTGTGGATTATTCCGATTTTGTCAGGTGTAAGTTCCTATGCCGCAAGTAAGGTTTCACAGGCACTCAGTCCAAAGCCTGCACCAAAGAAGGACGAGTATGGCAATGAAGAAAAGGACCCTATGCAGGGAATGATGATATTTATGCCTTTGTTCTCGGCGTGGATAGCATTTTCAGTTCCTGCCGCAATAGGTCTTTATTGGATAATAAGTAACTTAATACAAATGCTTCAACAGGTAGTTATCACCAAGGTTGTAAAGGTGGATATTACCGAAGAACAGATTGAAGGAGAGATTATAAATGCTAAGAAAAATAGAAAAAAACGCAAAAAGTCTTGATGAAGCGAAAACTCTTGCCGCTAAGGATTTGGGAGTTTCCGTAGACGAGATTTCTTATGATGTAGAGCGTGAGGTCGGCAAAGGTCTTATGGGACTTTTGCTCGGCAGAGAGGTTACTATTTCTGCATGGATTACCAAGGAAGCTGAAGATGAGGAACGCAAGTCGGCAGCTGCTGCGGCAAAAGAGAAGGTACGCACAAAGGCAAAAGAAGCTAAAAGCGTCAAAGAGCCTAATCCGTATGCCCCAAAGACTGCGCCTGTTGCAAAGGATTATGCGCCTGATACAAATAAGGAAAAGGCACCTGCACAGAAGGCAGCAGAGCCAAAGCAAACAGAGGCAAAACCTGCTCCGCAGAAGCCGGATACTTCAAAGTGGAACCGTGAAGTTACCGAGAAGTCGATTGAAGATGCAACATATTTCTCAAATGAGATTATCAAGAAGATGGGATTTGATGATGCAACAGTAACAGTAGCAAATTCAGGTGAGAGCATTGATATAAATGTTGCCGGCTCAAAGATGGGACTTTTGATTGGTAAACGCGGTGATACATTAGATGCCATGCAGTACCTTACAAGTCTTTATGTAAATAAAGAAAAGAACTCTCATATCAAGGTAAGCGTAGATACTGAAAATTACAGAAGCAAGAGAGAGGAAACCCTGATAAAGTTGGCACACGGTCTTGAAAGCAGAGTTCTTCGCGAAAAGAGAGCGGTTACGCTTGAACCTATGTCACCAAATGAAAGAAGAATTATCCATGCGGCACTTCAAAATAATGACAGAATTAAGACATACAGCATTGGCGAAGAGCCAAATCGCAAGATAGTTGTCGCACCGAATAAGTAATTTTAAGAATTTGTATGGGCGGTCACATAAGTGACCGCCCGTTTTTTAATGAATAATTGCGGTACAAAATCCGAAAAAACAAATTTTCGCCCTATAATGGAACGCAAATAAAATTTGTTTTTCGCACCTTTTGCGTGTTCAAACATAAATCTTCTAAATAAAACTTGAAATTTATGCAAAAATGTAGTAAAATAATTAAATTACATATTTTGAAAAGAGATGGTAGTATGAATTTAAGCGAGATTAAGGAACTTGACAAAAAATATTATATGAATACCTTTGGCGACAGGACACCGGTTTCCTTTAAAAGCGGAAAAGGCATTGAGCTTACTTCCACGGAGGGCAAGACCTATCGTGACTTTTTTGCAGGCATTGCGGTAAACAGCCTGGGATATGCTCACTCTGCTTTGACAAAGGCACTTCAAGAACAGGTTTTTGACCTTATGCATACATCAAGCGTGTACTATATTGAAAATCAGGCAAGACTTGCTAAGCTGCTTATAGAAAATACCTGCCTTGACAGAGCCTTTTTTTGCAGTACGGGCGCCGAGGCAAATGAGGGTGCGATTAAGCTTGCAAAAAAATATCAGCTTATGAAGGGCAGACCGAACAGAATTGAGTTCATAACCTTGAAAAATTCATTCCACGGCAGAACTCTTGCTACCGTTGCGGCAACAGGACAAGAGAAGTACCAAAAGCCGTATTTGCCGCTTATAGAAAAGTTTAATCATGTTGAGCGTAACGATATTGCCGCCCTTCGCGGTGCGGTAAATGAAAATACTGCGGCAATAATGCTTGAACTTATCCAGGGCGAGAGCGGTGTTTATCCTTTGGAACAAGCGTTTGTTGACGAGGCCGTACGCCTCTGTGAGCAGAATGATATTCTTTTAATAATAGACGAAGTACAAACAGGTGTAGGAAGGACAGGAAAGCTCTTTGCATACGAATGGTATAATATAGAGCCTGATATAGTTACTTCCGCAAAAGGCTTGGGCGGCGGCGTTCCCATAGGCGCATTTATGGCGAAGGAGTCCGTTGCGGCGGCGTTTAATCCGGGTGACCACGGTACGACATTTGGCGGCAATCCGCTTTCAACACGGGCAGGCATAGTTGTATTGACGGAGCTTTTAGAAAATGGTCTGCTTGAGCATACTACCTGTGTGGGCGGTTATCTCTTTGCAAATGCAGAAGCACTTTTGGAGCGTTGCAGAGAGATATGCGACATAAGAGGCAGAGGCCTTATGATGGGCATTGAGTTTACCGGGCCTATTGGAAAGAAGGTCACTGCAAAAATGCTTGAAAAGGGCTACCTTGTAGGTGCAATCGGTGACAGAGTGCTTAGAATTGTACCGCCTCTTGTTGTAACGGAAGCGGAAATTGACGGATTTATAAATGCACTTGAAGAAAGTATAGAAGAGGTTAAGGAGGACTAAATATGGAGCATTTTATAAGTATTCACGATATTACATGTGACGAGTTTGAAAGCCTTTTGACCCTTGCGGAAAAGCTGAAAAAAGAAACAAAAGCAGGGGTGCGACATGATATTTTGGCAGGCAAATCCCTGGGTATGATTTTTACAAAGTCGTCTACCAGAACACGCATATCCTTTGAAGTCGGTATGTATCAACTTGGCGGACACCCACTTTATTTAAACGGAAACGATATGCAGCTCGGCAGAGGCGAGAGCATTTACGATACCGCTAATGTTATGAGCCGCTTTGTGGACGGAATAATGATAAGAACATATGACCATCAGGATGTTTTGGATTTAGCCAAGTACGGCTCTATTCCGATTATCAATGGTTTGACCGACCTTCTGCACCCATGTCAGGCGCTGGCGGACCTGCTTACCGTCTATGAGCATAAGGGCAGATTAAAAGGTCTTAAACTTGCGTACTTGGGTGACGGCAATAATGTAGCACATTCGCTCCTTTACGCTTGCGCAAAGGCAGGTATGGATATGACGGTAGCCTCGCCTAAGGGATATGAGTGCGATAAGGAAGTTGTGGAGAATGCAATTTCCGATGCAAAGCTGACCGGTGCAACCCTTACCTTTACGGAGGACCCTAAGGAAGCTATCAAAAATGCCGATGTAGTTTGCACAGATACTTGGGCAAGTATGGGGCAGGAAGCAGAAAAGGCAGAGCGTGTAAAAATCTTTAAGCCGTATCAGGTGAACGAAGAACTTTTTGCACTCTCCAAACCGGACAGTATATTCATTCACTGCTTGCCGGCATATCGCGGATATGAGGTTGTCGATGCGGTTATTGACGGACTGCGCAGTGTAGTATTTGACGAAGCGGAAAATCGTCTGCACGCCCAGAAGGCAGTGCTTGCAACCTTGCTTGCAAAATAGGAGTGATTGAAATGGATAAATTATATGCATTGGAGATTAAGCGTGCCGAGGAAGTAGATATTCCGGCTATTATCAAGATTACAAAAGATGCATTCTTAAAGTATTGCGAAATGGCAGGCCTTAGCTATAATATTGCGGCACTTAATGAAACCTATGACGATGTAAAGCACGACATCGAAACAAAAGAAGTATATGTTATATTTTTGGACGACGAGCCGATTGGTGCGGTGCGTGTGGAACTTTTGGGCGATGGTGAGGCATATCTCAGCCGTTTTGCCGTTTCAAGTCAGAAGCGTAACAACGGTATCGGTAAAATCCTTATGAGTGTTGTGGATAAGGTGATGGTTGAGAATAATGTAAAGGTGCTTAAATTACATACTGCGTCACACGTAGTGCCTCTGATTAGATTTTATTACGGCAGAGGCTTTTACATCACCGGTGTGGAATACAGCCGTGGCTACCCACGTGCAGAGCTTATAAAGGAGTATAAGTAGGGTATGCGAATAAAAGATTTGTTTTGCGATTTTGAAAATATCAAAGGCGAAGCTTTGGTTTCAGGTTGGGTAAGAACTGTCCGTGTATCTAAAAACTTTGGGTTTATTGAATTAAATGACGGTTCATCATTTAAAAATGTTCAGGTTGTAATCGAGGATAAGCTTTTGGATAACTTTTCGGAGGTATCAAAGCTCAATGTAGGTGCATCAATATCCGTAAAAGGCGAGGTGCAGCTCACTCCGGAGGCAAAACAGCCCTTTGAGATTAAGGCGGCCCAGGTAGATATTTTAGGCGAAAGCTCGCCTGAGTATCCGCTTCAAAAGAAGAGACACAGCTTTGAGTATCTTCGTACAATTCCGCATTTAAGGGCAAGGACAAATACCTTTTCCGCTGTCTTTCGTGTGCGTTCTCTGGCGGCGTATGCAATCCATAAGTTTTTTCAGGAGCGTGGGTTTGTGTATGCTCATACGCCGATTATCACGGGAAGCGACTGCGAGGGTGCAGGCGAGATGTTCAGGGTGACAACCCTCATACCGGAGGAAAAGGATTTCTCGAATGACTTTTTCGGCAAGGAAACATCTCTCACCGTCAGCGGACAGTTAGAGGCAGAGGATTTTGCAATGGCGTTTGGTAACGTCTATACCTTCGGACCAACATTCCGTGCGGAGAATTCAAATACTACACGCCATGCGGCGGAATTTTGGATGATAGAGCCGGAGATGGCGTTTGCGGATATAAATGATGATATGGCGGTTGCAGAGGATATGTTAAAGTTTGTAATAAAATATGTCCTTGAAAACGCACCTGATGAAATGCAGTTTTTTAACAATTTTGTAGATAAGGACTTGCTCCCACGCCTTAATAATGTGGTTTCAAATTCCTTTGGACATATCACATATACAGAGGCGATAGAGCTTCTTGAAAAAGCCGATAAGGATTTTGCCTTCCCTGTAAAATGGGGAATGGATTTGCAAACGGAGCATGAGCGTTATTTGACGGAGGAAGTGTTTAAAAAGCCGATTTTTGTGACCGATTATCCAAAGGAGATTAAGGCGTTTTATATGCGTCTTAATGACGATAAAAAGACCGTGGCGGCGATGGATTGCTTGGTGCCGGGCATTGGCGAGATTATCGGCGGCAGTCAGCGTGAAGAAAGGTTAGATGTCCTGACGGCACGTATGGCAGAGCTTGGACTCAGCGAAGATGATTACAGTCATTATCTCGATTTAAGAAGGTATGGCACAAATAAGCACGCAGGCTTTGGACTCGGCTTTGAAAGAGCGGTTATGTACCTTACGGGGATGAGCAATATCAAAGATGTTTTGCCTTATCCCAGAACGGTTGGAAATATTTATTAAGGAGATTATCTATGAGTATTTTTGGTGTACCGATTTGGCGTATTATTACGGCGGTAATTCTTATAATCATTGTTGTGAATCGTGGAAATATAGTGGCATTTTTTGCTAAACGGAAGTACGGTCACAAAGATCATTCAGGAGCGGCGAAGATATTTAATGTTGCAAGCAAGATTGGAAATATGTCGATTTCAAATCAGATTTTGATGGGCTATAACTATCTGCGTATCGGCGAACTTGAAAAGGCAAGAGTTGCTTTAAATACTGCGGTGATTTATTCAAAGCCTAAAAGTGTTGACAGATTTAGTGCAAAAAATGTTATGGCACTTGTGGAATGGAAGATGGGCAACATAGACGAGGCTATCGCAATTTTGGAAGAAGTTTTAGATGACGGTTACCGAAAGACGGTTATATATCAGAACCTGGGACTTTTGTATAATGTAAAGGGCGACGCCGAAAAGGCAGTTGAGTTCAGTAAAAAGGCATTGGATTTTAACGGTGACGACAGTATAATTTTAGATAATACCGCAGAGTCATACGCTTTGTCCGGTGACTTTGAGAAGGCAGCGGAAATTTATGAAAAACTGATAGAGCGCGAAAATCCGCCCCACTTTCCGGAAGCGTACTACGGATACGGAAAGGTATTGATTGAACTCGGCGAAAAGGAACGAGGTCTTGAAATGATAAAAGAATCACTTAATAAGCCGTTTGTATTTTTGAGTACCCACACAAAGGAAGAAATTGAGCAGTTATATGATAAATTAAGCAACAATTAGGAGGGGTTTGAATGTTTAAAAATCCGATACTTCCGGGATTTTATCCCGACCCATCAATATGCAGAGTAGGTGACGATTACTATTTGGTCACATCAACCTTTGAATATTTTCCGGGTATTCCTATTTTTCATAGTAAGGACTTGGTAAATTGGGAGCAGATAGGCAATGTTTTAGACAGAGCGGAGCAACTTGATTTAGACGATGTCGAAGCATCTGCCGGATTGTATGCGCCGTCAATAAGGTATAACAACGGTACCTTTTATGTTATAAATACCAATGTTTCCAAAGACGGAAACTTTATAGTAACCGCAAAAAATCCGTCGGGACCGTGGTCAAATCCGTTTTGGCTCGGAACTGACGGAATTGACCCGTCGTTGTTTTTTGATGATGACGGAAAGGCGTATTATGTTGGACAACGCCCGAAACATAATGCAAAGTACGACGGCGATTGCGAAATATATGTTCAGGAAATTGACCTTGACAAAATGAAGGTTAAAGGAGAGCCGACCGTAGTTTGGGACGGTGCTTTAAAGGACAGCTTCTGGGCAGAAGGTCCGCATCTTTATAAGGTGAACGGATATTATTACTTAATGATTGCGGAAGGCTGTACCGATTATCCGCATTCGGTAACCATAGCACGTGCAGAAAAGGTTTTCGGCACTTATGTTGGTTGCCCGAATAACCCTGTTTTGACACATCGCCATTTGGGCGTTGATTATCCAATTGTAAATGTAGGACACGCCGATATGGTCGAAACTCAAAACGGCGAGTGGTGGATGGTAATGCTTGCATCACGACCGATTGATGGTTATTACAGAAATTTGGGACGCGAAACATTTTTGGCAAAGGTTGATTGGGAGAACGGTTGGCCGATAATAAATAAAGGCTACGGCAAAGTATTGGAGGAAAGCCCAATATCACCGAGTTTGCCGAGTGAGTTTTATATGAAGACTCCTGCGTGCGATAATTTTGAAGATGATAAATTGGGATTTGAGTGGATTACAATTCGTACACCGAGAAAAGAATTTTACAGTCTGTCGGAAAGATTCGGTTATCTCAGACTTAAACTTATGCCCGAGACGGTATCCGAGAGGAAGCATTGCAGTTTTATAGGACGCAGACTAAGACATAAAAATTATATCGTCAGAACCGCTTTTGAATTCAAAACGCAAAGCGATAATGAAACCGCAGGAATTGCAGTTTTGCAGAATAACAATTTCCATTTCAGAGTTGAATACGGTAACGGCAAAATTACATTAACCAAACGACAGAATGCTGATGAGGTGCTTGCACAAGCCGAGTTTAATGCAGATAAAATATATCTTGCGATTGAAGCGAGGGGACAAAACTATAACTTCTATTACGGCGATACGCCAAAGACTGAAAATGTATTGTTTCCCGGTGCAGACGGCAGAATACTCAGTACCGATGTCGCAGGAGGCTTTGTAGGCGCAGTAATCGGTATGTATGCAAGCAGTAACGGCGAAGAAAGCTCCAACTATGCGGACTTCGATTGGTTTGAATATTACGGTGAGTAGTAAAAGGTTTCAAATTTTCAAAAATTGTGTGGCGGTCCTGTGAGACCGCCTTTTTTGTGCCATTTTATCTATGTTACATTGTAGGGCAGGGAAAAAACTCCTGCCACTTTTTATACCATTTTTACTCCGTAGGGGTTTTCTCTGTGTGTCGCCCGAAATCGAAAAAGAAATTTTTAATCAAAAAGATTAATTATTCTTTTCCCTTTCTTTTCTGCAATCTCTTTAAATTTTGCAGCACCGCCAACCGAACAACAAACATAAGTCACAACAATATGCGACCATTCAATCATCATTCGATTTCGAGCATCTATGGCAAATCTCTGTGGGATACTTTCAAGTCCGTCAGGATACATAGTATCTGAATAATCACTAATACTAAATTTTTCTTGTTTCATTGGCATATAAGCAAGTACAACAGAGTATTTTATATGCGGATAAAACGTCTTCAATTTTTTAAGTTCTTCTCTTACCATATAATCAAAACCGCCTTGATTTCCAACATAAAAAACATTTACTCTTTCTTTTTCAATCAATTCTGTTAATGTATTAACCAAAAAAGGACGAACGCTTTCAGGCGTATTTCTGTGTCCAAAAAATGTACAAACCAAGATAAACATCTCCAAATACTTATTAAAATAACGCATATACCCTTTTGGGATATATGCGTTATTTTATCACATCCTAATAGGATATACAATATAGTATAAAGATTTTTATTTTGGGGTGTGAATTATGGAAATAAACTATTCTGCGATAGGTAAACGAATTCGTGAAATCAGGACAAAAGCCAATTTAACACAAGCTTCTCTTGCAGAGAAAGCCGGCATTGAACCGTCAAATTTATCCCATATAGAACGCGCTGCCACAAAGGTCAGTTTGCCGACATTGATTAACATTGCCAATGCGTTGGAGGTTACACTTGATGAATTGGTTTACGGAAGTTTAATTAAAAATTCTCATATCTCCGTAAAAATGCTTGATGATGTACTTTCGAATTGCTCTTCGCACGAACAAATGGTACTTGCCGAATTTTTGAAAAATTCCATTGAATCTTTCAGAAACTTCAAATCCAAATAATGAACAATTATTCATTTAGACGGACGACCTAAAACTAAACGGGTGACCATCGGTCACCCGTTTAGTTTTAGTATACTACAACCGTACTGCCAAGTCCCAAATTATCGTTTAGATAATTTATGTCGTCCGGCATCATTCTGATGCAAGCGTGTGATGCAGGTCTGCCCATCGTCCCGTCTTGAACCGTTCCGTTCGGATTAAATAAAATCGAATGCATTGCGATACCTCTCGCTACATCTATATAAAGCACAGGCTTTACATAGTATGTGGGATTAAACCACCCTGTGGAACGTTGTGTATAGGTGTAAATTCCTGTTGGTGTAGGAGTGAGGTTAGTGCCTGTTGCACATGGCATTGTCTTTTCAAGCTTCCACTCGCCGTCCTCTCCAATCTTAAAGAAGTTGACCTTTTGACGCTCTAAATTTATCCATATAAGATGGAAGGTGTCGCTTGTATATTTCTTTGCATTTACAAAGAGTTCTTTCTCCTCGTTGGTAAAGTCCTCATAAACGGTATAGTTTTTGTTGCTTACGGATATTGAGTTATATGGTACCCAACAAAATCTGTCCTCGCTTGGGATATAAATATATGCGGCGGTAGATGAGTATTGGTCTGCATAGTAAACCTTTTGACCTTTTGTAAGGCTTGTAACAACCTCACCTAAATATTTTGAGCTGTATCCGTTGACGTTTTTGGTTATTGTTGCATCAATATTAACCGGTTTAACCTTTGCCAATACTCTCTGTTCGTCATAATATCTTTTTGGATTTTCAAGCACAACCGTCTTTTCAAGTCGGCGTATATTTCCGTTTAAATGCACTTCAAGGGTAATTGTAACCGTTGTTTCGGCATACTCCTCGGTGAATGGAACGGTATAATTCATTCCTGTCAGCTTTCCGTTATATATTTTAAACTCTGAGCTGTAATAATCACCTTGCGGTACACCGTTTACAAACCATTGTGCAGAGCCGTTTCGTTCCTCTGCGGCACGAAGAAGGGCAACTTCAAAACGCACGGTTGGATTATACGGCGTGATTTTTTCTACTCCGTCAAGGAAGGCTATTGTCAGTCCTTCCATATACTCCGCATCGCTGAGCTTATCGGCAGCAGAAATAACTTCGGGAGTGGGCATAACATCAACCGGGGCGGTCTCCTTATCCACAGGAGCAATTTCTTCACTCGCTTCGGGCGTGGGGGTTGCTATCAATTCTTCCGTGTCGGCATATGTAATCACAACAGATTGCATAAGTAGTACAAAGATGGCGAGTATAGCCGTGAATTTCTTTTTCATGATAATAAATACCTCTCGTAAATTATTTGTGATAAGGACTGCCTGTTCGTATGCAATATCCCCTGTAAATTTGCTCTGATAAGATTACACGCATCAACTGATGCGGATATGTCATTTCAGAAAAACTGAGCTTAAAATCGGCAGACTTTTTTACTTCATCGGATAGTCCCAAAGAGCCGCCGATTATAAATGTAATATTCCCTTTTCCTAAGTTTGCACCTTCGGATAAAAGACTTGCAAATTTTTCCGACGGAATACATTTGCCCTCAATACAAAGGGCGATAGTGTAAGATGTTTTGGGCAGAGATTTTAAAATCCGTTCCCCTTCTTTGGATAAAATCTGTATTTTTTCTTTTTCCGACGGGTTGTCAGGCAAAGGCTCATCTTTAAGCTCCGTTATATTGAAGTTGCAGTGGCGTGAGAGCCTTTTTTTGTATTCATCAAGAGCGTCCCTGAAAAATTTTTCTTTAATTTTGCCGACTGCTATAACCGTGATTGTTTCCAAAACCTGTCCTCCGTAAAATAAATGGTGAGATTTTCTTTGAAAACCTCACCATTGCTTGCTAAATTTTTAAACTGTGAAATAGTAGCCTACTCCGCGTTTTGTCATAACATGCTTTGGTTGTGACGGATCATCTTCGATTTTTTCACGGACACGGCGGACAGTAACATCAACTGTACGAACATCACCGTAGTATTCATAGTCCCAAACATATTCAAGCAAACTCTTTCTTGAATAAATCTTGTTTGGCTGTGCGGATAAGAACTTGATAAGTTCAAATTCACGAACAGTCAAGTCAATAAGATTACCGTTTTTATAAAGCTCATAACGATTGCAATCTAATGTGAAGCAACCAACCTCAACGATGTCATTTTCCTCCTTTTCGGGTTCAAACTCGTTGCGGCGCATATTAGCCTTAACACGAGCTAAAAGCTCACGAATACTGTATGGCTTTGTTATGTAATCATCGGCACCAAGCTCTAAGCCCAATACCTTGTCCACTTCCTCTGCACGAGCAGTAATCATCAAGATAGGAACAGCAGAGCTTTCCCTTATCTTTTTGCAGACAGAAAATCCGTCCATTTTCGGAAGCATTACATCTAATAAAATTAAATCCGGGTCCTCACTCTTTGCCTTTTCCAAGGCTTCTTCGCCGTCATAAGCTTCTGCGACGGTATAACCCTCATTTTGAAGATTTAATTTCAGGTTGTCTACAATGCTTTTCTCGTCATCAACAATTAAAACCTTTTTGCTCAAATCCTTCACACCTCCAAGCGTTTTAAAGAACTAATACATAACATATTCAAGCGGGTCACAAAATTCATCATTTACTTTAATTTCAAAGTGTAAATGCGGACCTGTACTTCTGCCCGTGCTACCCATCTTAGCTATAACATCGCCTTGCTTAACACGCACTCCCTCAACTGCCAATAATTCATCGCAATGGGCGTAGGCGGTTTTATAGCCGTTTTCATGGTCTATAATGATATAATTACCGTAACCGTTCATCTCGCCTGAAAATTCAATCACGCCTGCATCTGCCGCCACTATATCCGTGCCCATATCTCCTGCCACATCAAGACCGGTGTGCATTCTGCCGTCACGCACCCCAAAATGTGATGAAATCACGCCGACGGTAGGATTTATAAAACTTCCGCAAGCAACGGTCGGGTCTGAGGTAGGAACAGATGTCGGAGCAGGTGTTTGCTCCGTTGCAGTTTCCGGCATACTTTGAGTAGGTGCAGAAGCAAGACTTGTACATAATGCAACCACAATTATACTGATACAAGCAGCTTTTGCTGCAGCAGGGATAACTGCTTTTAAAGAATTTTTCAGGTTGTAATTCACGATTATTATATCTCCTGTCGTTAATAAATTTAATGTATATATTAAATTTATATTACAACCAAAACAATTTTAAACTACTTTTTTCAAAAAAGCAAGGACTTTTTTAAATTTATTTATAAAAATCGACTATATTTAATAAAAGTCACAAAAAATAAGCAGAATATTATGCAAAAGAGAAATATTCATTAAAAGGTAAAAAAACGCTTGACATAGTGAGTAGCTTGTGCTAAAATATCATAGTTGCTTAAAGTGACGGTGCGTACGGAGAGGTGTCCGAGCGGTTTAAGGAGCTAGTCTTGAAAACTAGTGATGCGAAAGCACCCAGGGTTCGAATCCCTGCCTCTCCGCCATTTGTATTTTAAGCAAGTAATTGAATATATCAAAAATTCGGAGAAGTACTCAAGTTGGCCGAAGAGGCGCCCCTGCTAAGGGTGTAGGTCGGGAAACCGGCGCGAGGGTTCAAATCCCTCCTTCTCCGCCAAAAATCCTCGTTCGTAAGAACGGGGATTTTTACTTATTCACTATTCCCTCTTCACTCTTACTTAGAGCTCTACCGCACGAGGATTTTTGGAAGTAAAAAGTAATAAGAACCTCACAAAACAAAACGAAATCAAAGATTTCTGTGTTTTGGAGAACCTTGTTATTCGTTTTGCTCATAATAGTGAATATGGAAG
>JAZLIC010000096.1:0-3220 GCA_045617225.1 Clostridia bacterium | reverse complement strand
GGGATAGGTAAAAATGTTCAGAATGGACAAACCTAACCCGAAGGCGTACATAGGGTACGCCGAGAGGTGTAGTTTGTTCATAGCTAAAAGACTTATTGAAAAATCTAATACTATTAGATTTTTCGACAAATTTTATTATTTTAAAACATATTTATATCTTTTCGCAATGTTTATATTTGTGTTTTCTGTCTTTTAGTGCTCTGGACTTTTTTAACATCCCCTGTTTTTAATATTATATAACGATTGTCTTTGATTTTTAAATATTTATGTGCAATTTATTGTTGAAATATAAAATTTGATGTGCTATACTAAAAAATATAATAAGTTTATTTATGAGGAAGGTTGATGGAAATGAATATTTCAATAACAAAAACTCAAAACCCAAAAGAAAAACCTTGTATGGAGAATTTGCCTTTCGGTAAGTTCTTTTCGGACCATATGTTCGTAATGGACTATGACCCCCAAAACGGTTGGAACAATCCAAGAATTGAACCATATGCACCGATTTCATTAGACCCTTCAACAATGGTTTTTCATTATGCACAGGAGGTTTTTGAAGGTCTTAAAGCTTATAAAGGCCCAAACGGACATGTAAGACTTTTCCGTCCGGAAAAGAATTTTGCACGTTTAAATCTCTCTAATGAGCGTTTGGCTATTCCGCAGCTTGATGAGGAACTTTGCTTGGAAGGTCTTAAAAAGCTTGTTGATTTGGAGCGTGATTGGATACCGGAGCAGGAAGGTGCATCACTTTATATACGTCCGTTTATTATTGCTACCGACCCATGTCTTGGCGTGCGTCCGTCAGATACATATAAGTTCTTTATCATTTGTTCGCCGAGCGGACTTTACTATCCGGAAGGTTTGGCACCTGTTAAAATTTATGTTGAGGACGAGTATGTTCGTGCGGTACGTGGCGGTACAGGATTTACAAAGACCGGCGGTAACTATTCCAGCAGTATTCGTGCACAGGTTGTTGCACACGAAAAGGGCTATTCACAGGTACTCTGGCTTGACGGTGTAGAGAGAAAGTATATCGAAGAAGTCGGTGCTATGAATATCTTCTTTAAGATTGACGGCGAAGTTGTAACACCTGCACTTAACGGAAGTATTTTAGGCGGTATTACAAGAATGTCTGTTGTGGAATTATTAAAGAAGTGGGGCATTCCCGTATCAGAAAGACGCATCTCTATTCAGGAGGTTGCAGACGCTTATAAGGCAGGCAAGCTTGAAGAATGTTTCGGTACAGGTACGGCGGCTATTATTTCACCTGTTGGCGAGCTTCGCTTTGAGGACCTTGTTATGAATATCGGTGACAATAAAATTGGTCCTGTTACACAGAAACTTTATGATTCAATCACAGGAATTCAGCTTGGTAAGATGGAAGATGAGCTAAATTGGGTTATTAAGATTGACTAGCGTTTGGGCTATAAAAAACGCACTGACCGCATAAAGCGTTAAGCTTTATGCTACGAACAAACCTCACCGCTCGAAGTACCCTATGTATTCCTTCGGGTTCGGTTTGTCCGTTCCGCACGCTTTTTAGGCGCCCAAGATATGGGCTGTAAAGAAACAATTGTTTTTTTGCAGTCCTTCTTTGTTTTTTAAAGGGGTGGAGTAGATGCGTACATTTTTAGGCATTTTTAAGCTTACCAAGCGTTTTGCTTGGTGCTATATTATCGTTGCGGTGGCAATGGCGGGAGAAATTATATCACAGGTTGTATCGCCTGATTTGATTGGCTCTTTCTTAAATAGAGTAGAGGAGGGCGCACCAAACCTTGTTGATATTTCTCTGCATTACGGAATGTTACTTATAATTCTTGCGGTGGTGCAAGCACTCTCTCAGGGACTTCGTGCGTATTTTTCGCACAAAGTGGCGTGGGGCAGTATCAATGATATGCGAAAGAAGCTTTTTGACCATGTTCAACGCTTGTCAATGCGCTACTTCCATGATAAGCAGACAGGACAGTTAATGAGCCGTATCATCTCCGATACAAGTGTTTTGGAGGTCTTGATAGCACACGCCGGACCTGAAATCTTTGTTGATGTCGTGATGCTTGTAACCATACTCGCAATTCTCCTTATGAAGAATGTGGTTTTGGCATTGACCGCCATTATCGTAGCACCTTTTATCTTGATTTGTACCTTTTACTTTTCAAAGAAGGTGCGGCCTATGTTTAAGAAGGCACATCAAAAGACGGCAGAGCTTATGGGTATCGTCCAAGATGATATATCGGGAATTAAAGAAATCACCGTCTTTAATAGGCAGGACTTCGAGTGCGGCCGTGTAGGTGATGTTTCGGAGGAGTTTACAAATCTTAATTTGGGGGCATTGAAACGCAGTGCGGTTTTTCATCCGGCAATCGGCTTTTTCAACAAGCTGGGTGTTGCACTTGTAATCGGTGTCGGCGGCTATCTTGCGGCAACAAATAATATCCATTCTTCGGAAATCGTGGAGTTTGTTTTATATTTAAATATGCTATATGCACCTATAAGCGCCTTCGCACGCATAAGTGAGGACTTGCAGAACTCCCTTGCGGCAGGCGAGCGTGTGCTTGAACTGTTCTCCGAGAAGGTAGAGGTTAAAGAAAAAGAAAACCCAATCGAACTTTACGGCGTAAAGGGCGAAATCAAATTTAACAATGTATCATTTGCCTATGATGAAACGAAAGAAGTTTTAAAGAATATAAATTTAGATATAAAGGCAGGGGAAAAGGTAGCGCTTATCGGCGAAACAGGCGGCGGCAAAACTACTATGGCAAGCCTTGTCACAAGGTTTTATGACCCTGACGAGGGAAGCGTTACCATTGACGGAACTGATATAAGAGATGTCAGCTTTAAATCCCTTAGGGATAATATAAGCATTGTGCTTCAAGATGTTTTTCTGTTCCACGGTACAGTCAAAGAAAACATAGCCTACGGCGTGGATAATCCGACCGAGGAGGAGATTATCCGTGCGGCAAAGGTTGCAAATGCACACGATTTTATCTGCGAGATGCCGGAGGGATATGATACCATCATCGGCGAGAGAGGAGTTAAGCTTTCGGGCGGTCAAAAACAGCGTTTGTCGATTGCACGGGCATTGCTCCGTAATAAACCGATATTGATTTTAGATGAGGCAACTGCGGCGGTCGATAACACTACCGAACATTTGATACATTCTGCCATAGAAAATGTAATACAGAACAGGACAACAATAATGATTGCCCATCGTCTTACAACT
>JAZLIC010000095.1:0-4952 GCA_045617225.1 Clostridia bacterium | reverse complement strand
CGGTCCCTATGTGACCGCCGTTTCCAAACGCCCTGCCTAAACCTTGCATCCCCGTATAAATGTAGGGAATGGTCTTGACCATTCCGCACATCCAACGCCTAGCTTTAATCTTGCATCCCCTTGAATTTCAATGGGAGGTGGCAAGCGGAACGCTTGACGGAGGGGATTTAGAACGGAATCTTTTTGACAATCCCTCAGTCACTTCGTGCCAGCTCCCTTTGCACAATGGAGCCAAGTTTCTGTACGGCTTGCGTGGGATTTCGGGCGGCCACATAGGGACCGCCCCTACTGTCTAAGCGGCAAAATCAACGTGAAAAACGGCAGGAGCAAGCCCCTGCCCTACGATGTAGTATGGATAAAACGGTGCAAAAACGGGCGACCTGTGTGGTCGCCCGTTTCAACATAGGCACACAAAAACGGAGCGGCAGTTTTGTCGCTCCGTTTAAATTATTTTACAACTTCCACATCGGATAAAGCTTTCAATCCTGAAAAATCATCCCACGCCATAACCTTTGCACCGGTATATGCTTTGTCGGTGCTAAAACTTATATCTTTACCCTCATATACAGCCTTTTGTGCCTCAATCAACTTTTTACCGTTATAAAGTGACAAAATCACAGTCTTGCCGACATCGAGGTTTTCGGGCATTACAACAAAAGTCTTACCGTCATTTAAAACCGTTGTCTTTGTATATACAGATGAGAATACAATATCGGCATTATAAAGTCGTTCGTTTCCGCTATCTATTATTATATTATCCCATTCTTCTTTTGTACCGCTGTATTTGACTTCAGAAAGGCTTTTACAGCCTTTAAACGCACAGTAGCAGATATTTTCAGTGCTTTTAGGGATCGTAACACTTTTTAATTTACTGCAACAATAAAACGCATCTATACCAACTTTTTTAACTTTGTTTGGTATAATCACATTTGTAAGACTACTACAATTGCTAAATGCATAATCACCTATCTCTGTAACACCAAAAGGTATATTTATATTCCTAAGATTGACGCAACCATTAAATATATTTTCTGAAATATACCAAATGTTATTTGTCATCTTAACATCCGTAAGGCTACTACAACCGAAGAATGCACCGCTACCAATACTTGTGACGCTATTTGGTATGTTTATGTTTTGAAGGCTGCTACAATCATAGAATGCAAAGCTGCCAATACTTGTGACACCACACGGCAATGTGATGCTTGTCAGGTTGCTGCAACCGTAAAATGCATAATCTCTAATATCTGTAACAGTGTCCGGAATATCTATGCTCGTAAGTTCAATACAATCCGCAAATGCATATCTGTCAATATATTTGACACTATCCGGTATTGTGACATTTGTAAGATATCGACAACCCTTAAACATTGCATATTTGATATATGTAACATCATCGGTAAGTATAACATCTGTAAGATTAGGACATTCGTTAAAATTAATCGCCCAGCCATTTAACTCATTAGAAATTATAATACTTTTCAAACTATTACAAAATCTAAACACACCATCTGAAATAGATGTAACACTTTTCGGAATATTTATACATTCCAAACTACTGCAACCATCAAAAGCACACATTCCAATACTTGTAACACCGTCGCCGATATCAACTCTTGTAAGATTTGAACAGCTAGCAAATGCCCACTCACCAATATATCTGACATTATCCGGTATAGTGATGCTTGTAAGTCCTGTACAAGTATTAAAAGCGCAAGAATCAATATAAATAAGACTAGATGGAAGCGTTACACTCATAATCTTAGCAGAATAAAATGCATAGGCCCAAATCTCTGTGGTATCATCAGGAAGTGTATAACTACCGCTCTTTCCGGGCGGAAAACAAATCAACTTCCTGCCTTTCTCGTATCGATATCCGCCAGATGAAGCATCCCAAGTTTTACTTTCCCAATTTCTAAATAATACTCCATCTTCGGAACTATAAATTTTATTTTCGACATCTACATTTATGCTTGTCAGGTTGCTACAATGGCAAAACGCACGATCTCCAATACTTGTGACACTGCTTGGTATCATAATACTTGTAAATTTACAACCGCAAAATGTTCCGCTACCAATATCCGTAACGCTATTTGGTATTATGATATTTTCAAGATTTTCGCACCAACTAAATGCATCATCGCCAATACTTTTCACACTATTAGGTATCTCAACACTTGTCAGGTTGCTACAACCGTAAAACGCCCGATGTCCAATGCTTGTGACAGGATAAGTGTTTAACTTATCAGGAATTTTCACAGAGATTGCAGAAGTGTTGCAATCGGTGATGATGACTTCACCATTTGAAATCGTGTAGGTTAAATCCCCCCAAGTTTTTGCATCTGCTGTCATCGGCATAACGAATATGCAAGATGCAGTAAGACAGATGACAAGAAATAAACTTAGTAATTTTTTGTTCATTTTAACTCTCCTTTTATAAAATAGAATCCATATATTATTTATGTTATGTAATATGTTATATATAATAGCATATTTTTAAAACTCTTGTCAACATATAATATATGTGAGGTGAAGTGTTATGAAAGATAAACTTGTTATAAACAAAAAGAATTTAAAAGGAGAAGACGGTTATAAAATATTTTCTGTAAGATTGAAAGAGGAAACCGTACAAAAATTAAATAATTTATCTGTAGAAACAAACCGTTCGAGAAACGAGTTAATCAATATTTTATTGGATTATGCAATTAACAACAGTATGGTAAAATAAATCCACATAGAAAATACGAGCGGCATTGTGCCGCCCGAATTTTATGCAATTTTGATTTGTTGTCCTACTAACAATTTGTCGCTTTCCAGACCGTTAAGGCATTTTATTTTATCCACGGTGGTGTGATAACGCTTTGCAATCTTCCACAAAGAGTCGCCCTCTTGGACGAAGTAGATTATTACCCTTGCCCGACTGTCGATAGGAGTATCCGCTATCTCTATATCTTTTACAAGGCGGCAGGCACCGCCCTTTATCACCTTAATATTTACACAGATAATTCCTCTGAGCTCCATCTCGTCACTGCCGCTTAAATTGTAGCTCATATGCTCTACCCACACCTTTGCATCACAGGCGCAACCGTCGGTTTCATCTCTGCAGGGGAATGTATGAGTAAAATCCGAATTATGCTTAAAGCTTACCACAGGTTGGTTTTCGTCATCGGATAAGTATATAATCTCTGTCGATGCCTTTCCGTAGACTATGATATTCCCGTCCTCTATGGAAATCCGCTCCACAGTGGCGGTAGAATTTACGTCACATACCTCTGCAATGGGCGGCATCATTTCGGGTATATTTACTCTGTCCTTATGTTGGATTTGGGCAGTCAGATTATCCACCAACTGTTCTATATTGCACTCATCATAAACCATCTCCGCATCGCCCGAAAGAGAATATGCATCAGTAAGTACGCTGACCTCCCTCGCCTCACTTCCTTTTATAGAAGCATCAAGGACAACTTCAACACCGATACACCGTGCCTCACCATCACTATCCTCTCGCACCTCGGTATATAAATCGCCTATTGAATAATCTACTTCGCCCTCCATATCCTCCATCGCACTTTCCATATCGTAGACTTCGCTAAACGGCAGAGAATATTCAAGATATTGAATTGACCCGTCCTCGTCAACCGCACCGTAGAGAACAGACACTTTTACACTGCCCTTTACGACCGCTTTCTTATCAAGAAGCTGTACTTCATGACCGAGCGGAAGAATATTTACTCGCAGAATTTCACCTATGGTCGGCTTACCCGTGGGAAGTTCCAACTGCTCTCTGAGTATCACCTGACACGGATACAAAGGGGTACTGTTACATACCAAAATCTTATCCGTCTTTGTGATGACATCTTCCGTTTCAGTGCCGGTAGCTATCATAAGTTCGACAGGACGCATCGCCTTTACGCTTACCAAAATTTTACATCTGACATTTATCTTTCGGCTGTTTATCAATGTAAAGTCAAAATCCTCCGCCTCTGCCTCAATAGGGAGCTTAATATCAGGAGTCACGCCGTTTACATCTATCGAATGGTTAAAGTCACGGCTGACGGTTACGCTTTTTATCTTGCCTATTACATCGCCGTCAGGGATATATAAAACCGTCATATGTACAACTCCTTGCACATATACTTTATCTTGCTGAACGACTCTCTGTTTAACGCAAACGATACCGCTTACGCTTACTACCTTCTTTATATCCGGTTTTACATCAGGGACAATAACATCGCTTTCTAAAATAGTTTGACTTAGTTTTACTCCCAAAACTTCACTTGTTTGGAGTTTTTCTTTGTTTAAAGATATTTCCATATGTAATCCTCCTTAACCTTTATAGAAAAATATATGCAAAAATGCGGACATATAGTACAGAACATTCGTGACTTTTTAGGTTGACATAAATTTGCGTAAATGATAAAATGAAATAATCTGATTATATGTGAAAGAAGGCTAAATGAATTGATAAAAAAACTCTTTCCCTGTCTTAAAGGGAAGTACTTATGGTTTACCATCCTTACCCCTCTTTTAATTGTGGGCGAAGTAATAATGGAAACCTCTATACCTAAAATTATGTCCCAGATAGTGGATATAGGAATTGCAAACTCGGATATAAGCTATGTTATAGGGCACGGCGGCCTGATGATACTTATGTCTGTAATCTCCTTGTTTTTCGGTGTAGGCGCAGGTCGTACCGCCGCCGTTGCAGGTATGGGACTTGCAAAAAACATCAGGCAAAAATTATTCTATAAGATACAGGATTTTTCGTTTTATAACACGGACAGATTTAATGCATCATCATTGCTTACCCGTACCACAACCGATATTACAAATACGCAAAATGCATTTATGATGATTATTCGTATGTTGGTACGCTCGCCGATTATGCTTGTTATGGCAACCTCGATGGCGTTCTCCATAAATTCGGAACTTGCTATGCTTTTCCTTTTGGC
>JAZLIC010000094.1:0-2287 GCA_045617225.1 Clostridia bacterium | reverse complement strand
TGCTATAAACGGAACGGTCATTTCATCCTCGGTCAGTCCTGTGTGAACGCCGATAAATTCACGCTCTTCACGCTTATTGAAAATTGATTTTTCGCCCGTTGCCACGGCAAGAAAATCACCGACAAAATCACGGGATTTTTTATGCGGCTCACCGTAACCCAATAAATTTGAGTTAAACACTTCATCTTTTTTTATCAGTTTGAAGCTGTCGCCGAAAAGTCGGTTGAATTCCGCTTTGAATTCGTCCTGCTTTCCGTCTTTTACAAAGAAGCTTAACGCTCTCGGCTCTATTGACGGCGGCATTTTGAGCATTTCTTCAAGCTGCGGATAATCCTCAAGGTATTCATTCGTGCCGTCAATAAGTCCGTGGTCGGCGGTGATGACAACAACCGAGTTCTTAAGCTTTTTGCAAAGCTTTTCAACCTCGCGGTTAATCAGTGCAATCCGCTCGTGCACCTGCTGACTGCTCACACCGTAATCGTGCATTGCCTTGTCGGGCTGATACCAATATGTATAGATGTATTTACGCTTTCTTTTCTTTGAAAGTCTGTAAACGGTTCTGCAGATTTCTGCAACGGATTCGGAATGATATTTTGAAAACGGTGATACGCAATATGCTGTATTTTTGCCGTTCACTTCTTCAATTCTCTGAAAAATGCTTTTATACGGAATATATTTTGCGGCAACATTATAATCTGCGGCAGGTTCTCCGTTCTTTTGCAGAGTGTTTCTGAATACCGCAACATTTTCGCCTATTTAATCAAAATATAAATCCCATCCGAGCCACGCGGTTTCGACGGGGGAACAGCCGCTTTCGATTGCAGTAGTTGCGGCAACCGTGGTTGACGGATAAACCGATGAAACCGGGCAGACAAAATGTTTTCTCAAGAAGTCGTTTTCGGTCAGATGCTCATTTACGGCAGATATACCCAAGCCGTCAAACAGCATTACAATAACATTTTTATAATTTTTATTTAAAAGCTTATCAAATTCGGGCAAGGATTTATGCCGGCAGTCTTTTACGCCGAAATGCTTTAAAACCGAAGAAGCAACCGAAAGAATGCTTCTGTCGTATTCGGGGTATTTAATCATAATTTACTCCTTTCTGAAAATATCAGAACAAATTACTTGTTATCGAATTTATATTTTCTTATTACTTCGCCCTCGTCATACGGGCTCGGTATTTCCTCAAAACATATAAAACCGCATTTTTCTATAGTTCTGCACGAGCCGATGTTGCTTGCGTATGCGCCGGTGCGTACTCTTCTTATGCCTTTCTTTTTTGCCTCTTCGAGCAGCAATTTGAGCACCTGCGTTGCATAGCCCTTTCTTCTTTCCGAGGGGCGTATTCCGTACCCGACGTGACCCCACGTATTAAATTCCTCAACCGTCAGATAATGCCGCAGCCTGCCTGCGCCTACAAGGCGGTCATTCTCATCCACCGCAAAATAAGAGGTTGTTGAGCAGTATCTTTCCTCCTATCTGCCGTATGAGCAGTCATCAAGGTGCTTACAGGTTTAATAAGAATCAGGACCTCCAGCTAAGCCGGAGGTTTGAATAAGCCCTAGAAGGGCATTATACAGACGAAAGTCCCTAAAGGGACGCCGAAAAGTTTGCCGACCGCATTTCTTTTTCCGGCTGTCCCTTAAGGAACTAATTTTATGCCTTAGTATTCTTGCTACCCGTGAACGGGTCTATGTATTCCTTCATGCTTATTTGATCTGCTATCTGATCTTCTCTAAGCTGATTCTTTATGTATTCTGCAACTTGCTTTTTGTTGCGTCCTACCGTATCTACATAGTATCCTCTTGCCCAGAAATGTCTATTTCCATACTTGTACTTCAAGTTCGCATGTCTATCAAATATCATTAAGCTACTTTTTCCTTTCAAGTATCCCACAACACTTGATAAACTATACTTTGGTGGTACACTTATCAACATGTGTACATGATCCGGGCATAGTTCTGCCTCTATGATTTCTATTCCTTTTTGTTGGCACAACTGTCTCAATATTTTTCCTATATCCACTTTTATCTCGTCATATATTGCCTGTCTTCTGTACTTTGGTGCAAAAACTACATGGTATTGACATCTTCATATTGTATGTTCTAAACTATTTATGTCTTTATCTTTCATGATAAGACCTCCTTGTTATTTTAGTTGTGTGGTCGGCAAACCACTTCTACTATACCAAGGAGCTTTTTTATTGTCTACTTTTTCCCTCGCTTAAAGCTTTTCTTTCCCACCGGCATAGCCGGTGGTTAACTTTGCTACACGCAAGATGAAA
>JAZLIC010000093.1:0-5830 GCA_045617225.1 Clostridia bacterium | reverse complement strand
TCATAGTTTAAAACTACTTTGTCGCCGGAATTCTGATATGCAAAAACTGCTTTTTTTGAATTTACATACTCATCAAAATCCGTATGCCAATCCAAATGGTTTGGGGTAACATTGGTTACAACTGCAATGTTTGCGCTCTTCTTCATTGTATGAAGTTGGAAGCTTGAAAGCTCAACCACTACAATATCATCACTTTTTATATTTTCTATATCGCCAATTAAAGGTCTGCCTATATTACCGCCAAGATAGCAATTATATCCCCCACGGCACAACATATCGTAAATCAAACTTGTTGTAGTTGTCTTTCCGTCACTTCCGGTTACGGCAATAATTTTTGCGGTGCATAAATCAAAGAATAATTCCATCTCTGATGTAACCGTTACACCTCTCTCTGTCGCAGCTTTAAGCACAGGTACATCACACCTTATCCCCGGAGTCTTAAATATCATTGCCGCATCTGAGCGCACCTCATCTAAATACTTATCTCCCAAAACAAGCTCTATACCTTTTGCACTTAATTCGTCATAAACATCGCCTAACTGCTCCGCAGTTTTTTTGTCATGTGCAGTCACTCTTGCACCGCATTTTAATAAAAACGAAATAAGCGGAAGATTACTGACACCTATGCCGATAACGACAACTTCTTTATCCTTAACCTCACTTTTAAAGCCTTCAATCGTCATTTTAAAACCACCTTATGAAAAATAGGGCGAACAAATTTATGTCCGCCCTTTATTAAAAATCTAAATATTACTCAGCGGCGTCCTCTGATGCATCATCAGAATCAAGGATATCACCTAATGTAAAACTGCTCTCCTCTGTATAAGAAGCAGGTGTAGCTTCCTCAGCCTCTCCTTCTGCTTCCACGGCTGTTTCTATCTCAGGGAGCAAAGCCTTCATAGATAAACCAATCTGCTTGCTTTCCTGATTGATTTCAGTAACCTTTGCTTCAACCTCATCACCGATAGCAACAACATCGGAAGGCATATTTATTCTCTCATTTGAAATCTGTGAGATATGAATAAGACCGTCAACAAAAGGTGCAACCTCAGCAAATGCGCCGAAAGGAAGAATTCTTACAATCTTACACTTTACAACATCGCCAACATTTAAATCCTTTGTTGCCTTAAACCAAGGACTGTCTTCTTCCTTCTTATAGCCCAAAGAAATCTTGCCTGCCTCTTTGTCAATTTCCTTAATGTAAACCTCTAATGTATCGCCAACATTTACAACTTCGCTCGGATGCTTAATTCTGTTCCAAGAAAGCTCGGATACATGAACAAGGCCGTCTACACCGCCAAGGTCAACAAATGCACCGAATGATGTAAGAGATTTTACAACACCCTCGTACTTCTTGCCGACTTCTGCATCTGCCCAGAAAGCAGCTGCCTTCTGCTCTTTAAGTTCCTTAACTAATGAAATCTTATTAGCTTCCTTATCAAGCTCTTTGATATAAACTTCAATCTCATCACCAACGGCAATTACCTCGGACGGATGTGAGATACGAATAGGTGAAAGCTCAGAAATATGGATTAAGCCGTCTACACCGCCGATATCAACAAATGCACCAAATGATGTAAGAGATTTTACAACACCTGTGCGCTTCTGACCAACCTCTGCGCCTGCCCAGAATTCTGCTGCTTTCTTATCGGACTCTTCCTTAGCGATAATCTTGATTGAGCCGACAACCTTTTGTCTGCCGCGTCTGTCATCACCCATTCTGATAAGTCTAAACTGTTGCTCTGTGTTAAGTAATACACCTAAATCTGCGAGGTAACGCTCTGAACATTCGGAAGCAGGGATAAAAATACGTACTCCTTCCGAAATGATAATAGCACCGCCGCGTACAAGTTCAGTAACTCTGCCTGTGAGAGTTTCTTTATTTTCAAAAGCTGCTCTAAGGTTTTCCATACCCTTAGCAGCATCAATTTTCTTTTTAGACAGTTTTACAACGCCATCTCTGTCGCTTACATGAATAACATAAACATCAAGCTCCTCACCGACTTTAACCAAATCGTTGATATCAGCCGTAGCGTCGTTTGTCAATTCATCGAACGGTATAACACCGTCATACTTACCGTCAACATCTACCTGTACTTCTGTCGGTGTTATACCAATAACAACACCTTTCACAACTTCTCCTGACTTTAAGGGCTTTAAAGTTTCTTCCAAAGCCTCTGCAAAGTTCATTTCGTTTTCCGCCATCGTTAAACAAACCTCCTTGATTACCTTATCCGGCGTTGATGCACCGGCGGTAATACCTACTTTTAATAAATTTTGATTAAATAATTTTGTATATTGATTTAATTTTTTTGCATTTTCAATCTGGTATGTATTCTCGCAATTCTGCTTACACACCTCATAAAGTTTACGTGTATTGGAACTGTTTTCACCGCCGATAACAAACATTACATCAACTTTTTTTGACAGCTCCGCCGCAGAATTTTGCCTTTCTGCAGTCGCACTACATATTGTATCAAAAAATTCCGCATTTGTAAAATGTTTTTTTAAGTTTTTTTCAAAAAATTTAAAAACACTTTCCAAAATGGTTGTCTGTGCCACCATTGTAACAGGCGTATCTTGCGGAAAATCAAGGATTTTCGGCAAATCTTCTTTCTTATATAAAACAATGCCGGAATTCTCACACCAACCGTTTATTCCTTTAACCTCGGGATGCGTTTCGTCGCCAATTATAACGATTTTCCGTCCCTCGTCGTAGGCTCTTGATACAATACCGTGGATTTTCTTCACATAAGGGCAGGTCGCATCTACGATTTTAAGCCCGTAATCTTCAAGCATCTTATATTCCGCTTTGCTGATTCCGTGGGCACGGATAATCACCGATGCACCTTTTTTTGCCTCATTCACGGAGTTTATGCACACAACACCTCTTTGTGCCAAGTCCTCCGTCACATCTCGGTTGTGAATAAGCATACCATATGTATATGCGGTTTCACCTGTGCTTGCAAGTTCGTTTGCAATCTTTACCGCACGGTCTACGCCAAAGCAAAATCCGGCTTTATCGGCAATCTGTATCTCCATAAACCTTCACTCCTGATAACTGCGAAATCTTCGGCATCAATCTCTTACTTGTGATTTCACCCAAAAGCTCGCTTGAAGTCTTTTGTCCCCAAAACTCCGACAAATCAATGGGCTCTCCCACTCTGACCGTAATCTTTGAAAACGGAATATATCTGCCGTCTATACCAATAGGCAGAATATTTGCGCCTGCCTTTACCGCTATCATTGCCGCTCCCGATTTGCCTTCGCCCAAATTCTCGCCTTTGCACCTTTTGCCCTCCGGGAATATAGCAAGGAATTTATTATCCTTTACCAGATTAACCGCTGTCTTAAATGCACCTATATCGCTTTTGCCTCTTTTAACAGGGAAGGCGCCAAGCTTTGCAAGCAATCTGCCAAACGGTTTAAAAGCGAACAATTCCGCCTTAGCCATAAAAGATACCTGTATCGGAAGGCAGACAGCGATAAGCGGAGCGTCAAAATTACTTTTGTGGTTTGCACATATAATAAAGTTTTCGTCTTTCGGAATATTCTCCGCTCCTTCAACGGTTATGCGGAACATACACCTTAAAATGCCATAGCACACGCCCTTGGCAAAATTATAAAACGACATATCTATTCTCCAATGCTATTTTTGATTATCTCTTCAATCTTAGCGATAGTATCCTCCAAGCTAAGCTCGGTACTGTCAACCAAAATACTGTCCTCTGCGGCTTTAAGGGGCGCAAACTCTCTTGAAGAATCGTTTTTATCACGATACTCCATATCCTTTTTTACATCATCAAAGTTTGTCTTTATCCCCTTTTCTTCAAGCTCTATAAAGCGACGCATTGCCCTTGAATCAACAGACGCAGTAAGAAATATCTTTACCTGTGCATCAGGCAAAACATAAGTAGCTATATCTCTGCCGTCCATAATAACATTCTCTTTTTGTGCAAGAGTGCGTTGAAGCTCCACAAGTTTAAGGCGCACCGCAGGTATGACCGCAACATCCGATGCCGCAACAGATGCCTTAGGCGTTCTGATTTCCGTTGAAACATTCTCGCCATTTAAATATACCTGTTGTACACCGTCAATATGCTTTATGGTAATTTCGACATCATCTAATATAGACTCAACCGCAGAAGCATTCTTTGGGTCAATCCCCTTTTTAAGGGCGGCAAGACCTACTGCACGGTACATAGCGCCTGTGTCAATATAAATATAACCAAAATCCTTTGCAACCGCTTTTGCAATCGTGCTTTTGCCCGCACCGGCAGGACCGTCAACAGCAACTTTTACAGTTGTCATTTGTATCATCCTTCCTTAAATCTCTGTATAGTCCGTATTTGTCGGAACCTCTGCCTCAACAGACACCGCAACTTCTCCGCCACAGTACGGGCAATACTTTGTGTCAACCGAACAAAGCTTTCCGCAGGAAGGACATTCTACCTCATTTTTTATATTGTTAAGCTGCTCTTTAAGCTCGGCAATCTCCTGATGCTTAGCGTCGATTTGCTCACATATTTCTTTTATCTTGTCATTTGCCTCGTCATTTGCCTTGTAGCAGGTATAAACAAGCTCACCCAAAGTTCCGGTCAATCTTTTGATTTCGGAATTCAAATCATAAATAGAATACTTAATCTTTGAAATCTCGATAAGCTCACTTGATTTTTTTGCAACAACCTCAGCGGTGTTTCCTACAACTGTTTTTACATTATCAAAGAAATCCATAATAACAACTCCTTAAAAAATTTATTTTATACATTAAAACGGAATAATATTATATCCCCATCTTTTACAACATATTCTTTGCCTTCACTGCGTACCAAGCCCTTTTCTTTTGCCTTTACCATACTTCCGCATTCCATCAAGTCGTCATAGGCAACAACCTCGGCACGAATAAAGCCACGCTCAAAATCGGTATGAATTTTGCCTGCCGCCTGAGGCGCCTTTGTGCCTTCCTTGATTGTCCAGGCACGCACCTCCGGTTTGCCGGCGGTCAAATAACTGATAAGTCCCAAAAGTCTGTAACTTGCTGTTATCAACTTATCAAGTCCCGACTCCGAAACGCCAAGCTCCTCTAAGAACATCTGCTTTTCATCTTTGGGAAGGACTGCAATTTCCTCCTCAATTCTCGCAGATATTACCATAACTTCGGACTTTTCCTTTTCCGCAAACTCACGGATTTTCTTTACATATTCGTTATCATCGTTTGTGTAGTCGTCCTCCGCAACATTTGCCGCATAGATAACAGGCTTTAAACTGAGCAGTGAAACATCACTGAGCATTTCAAGTTCATCATCTGTCATTTCCATGGAGCGTGCAGTCTTGCCCTCCTCCAAATGCTCTTTAAGTCGTCTGTAAAACGCCTCGTGTGCCTGATACTTCTTCTCTCCGCCGCGGATTGACTTCATCACCTTATCAATACGCCTGTCTAAAATTTCAAGGTCGGGTAGAATAAGCTCTAAATTTATAGTTTCTATATCACGGATTGGGTCAACGTTTCCCTCGACATGCACGATATTTGTATCTTCAAATGCACGCACGACATGAACAATAGCATCACCCTCACGGATATTTGACAGGAACTTGTTTCCGAGTCCCTCGCCCTTGCTTGCACCCTTAACCAAGCCGGCAATATCAACAAACTCTATTACTGCATATGTAACCTTATCCGGATTGTGCATCTTTACAAGCTCATCAATTCTGTAATCGGGAACGGTTACAGTACCGACATTAGGTTCAATCGTACAAAAAGGATAATTTGCCGACTCCGCTCCTGCCTGTGTAATTGCATTAAAAAGTGTACTCTTTCCCACATTCGGAA
>JAZLIC010000092.1:0-3140 GCA_045617225.1 Clostridia bacterium | reverse complement strand
CAGAGCTTGAACTCACAAAAGACACGGTTTTTGGCGAACCTCAGGTTGATAATCTTTTTATGGAAGATATAGATATTACCGATGGCAAATACTTTGTTATGGAGTACTTGCCGGGACAGTTTGACCAAAGGGCAGACAGTGCCGCACAATGCGTGCAGATTATGACAGGTGGGGAGAAGCCGAAAGTTCGTACCGCTAAGATTGTTGTTTTGATTGGTGACGTTAGCGACGATGAACTTTCAATGGCTAAGAATTATTGCGTAAACCCTGTTGAATCACGAATTGCCGACACTTCAAAGCCGACTACGCTTGAAGAAAACCTTGTGGCACCTGATGATGTAAAGGTTTTAAATGGTTTTATTGACGCAGATGAAGAAGAACTTAAAAATATAATTTCCGATATGGGACTTGCAATGGACCTTGATGATATAAAGTTCTGCCATGATTACTTTAAGAATACAGAAAAGCGCAATCCGACCATTACGGAAGTCAGAATGATTGATACATATTGGTCCGACCATTGCAGGCATACAACATTTTCGACCATTCTTGATAATGTTGAGATTGAGGACAAGTTTATAAATAGCGTTTATAATGATTATTTAGCGTCGAGAAAGTTTGTGTACGGCGACAGGAAAAAGAATATTTGTCTTATGGACATTGCCACAATAGCGGTAAAAGAACTTAAAAAGCGTGGCGTACTTGATGCGCTTGACGAGTCCGAGGAGATAAACGCTTGCAGTATAGAGGTAAGCGCAGAGATGGAAGACGGCACAAAGGAAGATTGGCTTGTGATGTTTAAGAACGAAACACACAACCACCCGACGGAGATAGAGCCTTTCGGTGGTGCGGCAACTTGTCTTGGCGGTGCTATTCGTGACCCGCTTTCGGGGCGTTCTTATGTATATCAGGCAATGCGTGTAACGGGTGCAGGAAACCCAAATACAACTTTAAAGGATACTATACCCGGAAAACTGCCGCAACGCAAAATTACAGTCGGTGCGGCACAGGGATATAGTTCATACGGTAACCAGATAGGACTTGCCACAGGACAGGTAGCGGAAGTATATGATGAAGGCTATGTTGCAAAGCGTATGGAAATCGGTGCGGTTATTGCGGCAACGCCAAAAGAAAATGTAGTCCGTGAGGTGCCGGAGCCGGGCGATTTGGTAATCTTGCTTGGCGGAATGACAGGCCGTGACGGTTGCGGTGGTGCAACGGGTTCTTCTAAGGCACATGACAGCAGTTCCCTTGAAACTTGCGGAGCTGAGGTGCAAAAGGGTAATGCCCCCGTTGAGCGTAAGCTTCAAAGATTGTTCCGCAAGAAAAAAGTTACAACTCTTATTCGTCGTTGTAACGATTTTGGCGCAGGCGGCGTTTCTGTTGCAATCGGAGAACTTTCGGACGGACTTAATATTGACCTTGATAAAGTCCCCAAAAAGTATGAAGGACTTGACGGTACAGAACTTGCAATTTCGGAGTCACAGGAGCGAATGGCAGTTGTAGTCCGCGCAAAAGATGCAGATAAGTTTATTAAAGAAGCAGATGCAGAAAATTTGGAAGCGGTTGTTGTAGCGGAGGTTACCGATACAAACAGACTTGTTATGACTTGGCGTGGTAAGACGATTTGCGACATCTCTCGTGACTTCTTGAATACAAACGGCGCGGAAAAGCATAATGACGTGTTAGTGCCTGACGGAAATTATGATGATGCTTTGTTTGAATTTTCACCCAAAGGCGACACATGGGAAGATAAGATATACAGTCTTGTCAGCGATTTAAATGTTGCGTCACAAAAAGGCTTGGTAGAGAGGTTTGACAGTACGGTTGGCGCAGGCAGCGTATTTATGCCGTATGGCGGTGAGTATCAACTTACCCCTCAGCAAAATATGGTAGCAAAGCTCCCGTCAATTCACAAGGAAACAAATACTGCGACGGTTATGGCGTATGGATATAATCCAAAGATTTCAAAAGCAAATCCGTTTTTGGGTGCAGTTTATGCAGTGGTAGACTCTGTTACTCGTGCAGTATGTGCCGGTGCAGATTACCGTGATATTTACCTCACATTTCAGGAGTATTTTGAACGTCTTGGAACAGACCCCAAGCGTTGGGGTAAACCTCTTGCGGCGTTACTTGGCGGATACTATGCACAAGAAAAGTTGTCAGTTGCGGCTATTGGCGGCAAGGACAGTATGTCAGGTACATTTAATGATATAGATGTTCCGCCAACCCTTACTTCGTTTGCGGTTGCGCCTATCAATGTAAAGTGTGCAACATCGAGTGAGTTCAAGGGTGAGGACAACCTGGTGTTTATGTTAAAGCCAAAGTATGACGAAAATAATATGCCGGATTTTGAAAGCCTGAAACACCTTTATAATCTTGTTACCACAATGCTTTCGGATACGAAAATAAATCTTATTCAATCTGCTTGGGCAGTAGGATACGGCGGTGTAATGGAAGCCGTATGTAAAATGGGCTTTGGTAATAAGATAGGTTTTGAGTTTAACGGTTGCCTGAATAAATCGGATTTATTTAAGGCATATTACGGAAGCTTTATCATTGAGGTAAAAGGCGTTGGTGCAACAGGTATTTTGGGTGATATGGTTGATGTCGTAAAACTTGGACATACAATTAAAGAGCCTGTAATCAAGATAGAAAATGAAACAATTTCTTTGGATAGTATAATTGACAAATGGACAAAGCCTCTTGAAGATGTATTTGCTACAAAAGCTGACTTTGACGATGTTGGTATGAAGAAGATTGCCTTTGGTGAGAGAGTAAATATCAAGCCGAGCAAATCTTTTGCAAAACCGCGAATATTTATACCTGCATTTCCGGGTACAAATTGCGAGTACGATTCCGCGCGCGCGTTTGAACGTGTCGGCGGCGTAGCCGATATCCAAATATTTAAGAACTTAAAGGCAGAGCATATTGAGGATTCAATCTCACGCTTCGTTGACTCAATAAATAATGCCCAGATTATATTCCTTCCGGGCGGATTTTCTGCCGGTGATGAGCCTGACGGTTCCGGTAAGTTTATTAAGGCGGCATTTGAGAATGAGCGTGTAAAAGAAGCGGTTATGGAGCACCTCTATAAGCGTGACGGATTGATGCTTGGTATATGTAACGGATTTCAGGCA
>JAZLIC010000091.1:0-2267 GCA_045617225.1 Clostridia bacterium | reverse complement strand
ATAAGCGTATGTTTTCCAATATAATTCCGAAGCTTAAAGACGCAAAAAAGATAGGAATATTCACCCATTATCACGCAGACGGCGATGCAATGGGTAGTTCATATGCGTTGAAACTTGCCCTGAAAAAAATGGGCAAAGAGGCAGAAGTATATTTAGAGGACGGATATGACCAAGGTGCGTGGCGTCTTTTAAAGGGCAAAGAGGATACAGGACTTGAAATCGAGGATTGCGACCTGTATGTTGCACTTGATTGTGCCGATATTTTGAGGCTCGGCAAATATGCGGATGTGTTTAGTGCTTTTGATAATACATTGGCGTTTGACCATCATATTACTCATGCGGAGTTTGCGAAGTCAGGCACGGTAGTGGCGGATATATCCTCTACCTGTGAGCTTATTTATAATCTGCTTGTTAAGATGGGCTTAGATATAACCTTGGATATAGGTACAAATTTATACATCGGTCTGTCTACGGATACAGGAAATTTTAAGTATTCGTCGGTTACCTCGGATACTTTACGCATAGCTGCGGCACTTGTAGATATTGGCGTTCCCTTTGCCGATATTGCGAAGAAGCTTTTTGATACTAAGAGCAAAGGCTATATAAGACTTTTAAAGACCGCTCTTTCCAAGATTGAATTTTATATGGACGGAAGTGTAGCAGTCCTTTATCTGTCTGAAGAAGATTATAACGATGCAGGGATTACAGAGGACGAGGCAATGGGCATTGTGACAATCCCGGGCAGTATAGAGGGCGTTTGCGTGGGAGTATATATAAGGATGCGTGACGATAAAAGCTTTAAAGTAAGTTTGCGTTCAACAGGTGAAATTGATGTATCAAAGGTCGCCGCTACATTTGGCGGTGGCGGTCATATTTGTGCGAGCGGATACTCGGTTGCAAACGGAAACGCTGACAAAATCGTAAAAGAACTGCTTGAGGTCATAAAAAAGCAGAAGGAGAGTTTATGAACGGAGTAATAAATATTTGCAAGTCAAAGGGTATGACCTCTCATGATGTTGTGGCGGCAGTGCGAAAGATATTAAAAACAAGAAAGGTAGGTCACACAGGTACCCTTGACCCTGATGCAACAGGGGTTCTTCCGATTTGCGTTGGGCGTGCCACAAAGACTGCGGATATGTTGACTGCGGCAGATAAGCAATATATTGCCGAAGTAACACTCGGCAGTCGTACCGATACAATGGACTCCTCCGGGACCGTTCTGGAAACCGCCGATATAGATGTGAATAAGGAGCGGATTTTGGAAACAATAAAGCTTTTTGAGGGCGATATAGAACAGATACCGCCTATGTATTCAGCTATCAAGGTTGGCGGCAAAAAACTCTATGAATTTGCCCGTGAGGGTATAGAAGTAGAGGTCAAGCCTCGGAAAATAAGGATTGATAATATTTCTTTGCTTGAATACTTTGAGGATAAGGGCAAGTTTACAATAAAAGTCGATTGCTCAAAGGGAACATATATCAGAAGCCTTTGTGACGATATAGGCAGAAAGCTCGGTTGTTTTGCACATATGTCTGCTCTTGAAAGGACAAAAAGCGGCAGGTTTTCCATTGATGATACATATACATTGGACGAGGTGAGAAGGCTTGCCGAAGATGGCGACTTTTCGTTCTTTACTCCGATTGATGCAGTGTTTGAGGAATATCCGAAAATTTATATATCGTCGGAAGATACAAAAAGAGTTCTTGTCGGCGGCAGAATAAAGATAAAAAATACAGTTGAGAGCGAAACTTACCGTGTGTATGACGATGCGGGAAAGTTCTTGACCATTTCCGTTTGCGAGAATGGCGTTTTAAAGATTTTAAAGACTTTTTATCAGGAATAGAGGGAGTTAAGATGCAGGTTGTTAAGGCAGGTACTTTAACGGAAAATTTAAAATCAACAGCGGTTGCCTTGGGCACCTTTGATGCAATGCATATAGGGCATCTTGAAATTATAAAAAATACTGTGGAATACGCAAGAGAACATAACTTAAAGTCGGTTGTGTACCTGTTTGAAAACTTGCCCGGAAGCGTGCTTACAGGCAGAAAAATTCCGCATATTCAGACTTTGGGAAAAAGGTTTGAAATACTTAAAGAAGTCGGCGTTGATATTGTGGCTCGGGACACCTTCACAAAGGCATATCAAAAGATGACATATACTTCGTTTATTGATGAATATTTAATAAAAAAGTTTGGTGCAAAATTCGTCTGTGTGGGATATGATTATCGCTTCGGCTTTAACGGTGACGGAAGCAGTCAAAACTTAAA
>JAZLIC010000090.1:0-23998 GCA_045617225.1 Clostridia bacterium | reverse complement strand
CTTCCGGGGCCCGGAGCGGTAACCACTACGATTGGCTTTGTAGTTTCGATATAATCGTTTTTACCGAAGCCGTCGTCGCTGACGATAAGCTCCACATTTGACGGATAACCGTCAATTATGTAATGAAGGTATACCGAAATACCCATATTTTCAAGCCGCTTTTTGAATATATCGGCGGCACTTTGACCGTTGTATTGAGTGATGACAACACTTCCGACCAAAAGTCCAAGACCTTTGAATGCATCAATCAGGCGGATAACATCTAAATCATAGGTGATGTTGTGGTCACTGCGTACCTTGTTTTTTACAATATCCATTGCATTGATGGCAATAACGATTTCAAGCTTGTCCGCAAGGGACATAAGCATCTTCATTTTACTGTCGGGCTGAAACCCCGGGAGCACACGAGAGGCGTGATAGTCGTCAAAAAGCTTACCGCCAAGCTCCAGGTAAAGCTTGTCGCCAAACTTATGCACACGCTCTCCGATATGTTCGGATTGTAATTTGATATACTTTTCATTATCAAAACCGATTTTTTTATCCATATGTATCGTGCCTCCCATAAAATTCTATCAAATAAATATTTTAGCATAAAAAATCCGTAAAAACAACAGGAAAATCCAAGAAAGTTAATATAATAAGTTAATCAGCCTTAAATTTTTTTCCAAAGCATATTTTATAGTATAAGCGGTGCCGCTTCGGTCATTGGTCAGGTAGAACATACAACAGGAGCTGTTGTCAACCATAAATCTGTTACGCTTCTGCATACAGTCCGGATGATAATTTTCCGAAACATAAATAATTTCATCGGCTTTTGCTAAAATACTTTCATATTTTTTTCTGGAAATCTCGTTCCATTTTTCTGCCTGATTTATGCAGGGCAGAGTCATAATAAGTTTAATATTCGGCAAGCTTTCTTTAAACTTTAAGACCGCTTCTGCCGCAAGAATATCAAAGCCCAATGCACCGCCGCATAAAAAGTCGGATATACCCTCTGCATAGAGAATGGGAATCTGCTCCTCTAAGTGTCTGCATAAAAGAACCTTTGTGTCGTTTGAAATATATCTGTGTCCCGTGAAGCAACAGGCTTTATTTTTATCAATCATTTTATCACCGAAATTAAGTATAACATTTGTGTTAATAAGTGTCAATGTGTTTACAAAATGAATATTTAGGTGTATAATATATCATTGTATAACCAAGGGGGAATTTTTTTGAGAATATTAAAACAGATAGGGATAATCTTTATTGTATGTGCTTGCGGCGAACTGATATCAAAAATTTTGCCGGTCGCTTTTCCCGGAAGTGTGCTTAGTATGGTACTGCTTTTCCTTTGCTTCCTGCTTCGTATATTAAAGGTGAGCGACATTAAGGAAACGGCAGACTTTTTGTTACAAAATATGGCGTTTTTCTTTGTGCCTTCGGGAATAGGTATTATCACGGTTTTTGAATTGGTCAAGGCGAGCCTTTGGCAGATTGCACTAATCAGCATTGTGTCAACCTTTATAATCTTCACGGTTACTGCGTATACCGCACAATTTGTAATATTCCTTCAAAACAAAAAAAGGAGGCAGAAAGATGAGTAATATTCTGTATGACCTGACATCTTTGCCTATATTCGGCGTTCTGCTTACGATACTTGCTTATGAGTTCGGCGTCTTTTGCAATAAAAAGCTTAAAACCCCTTTGGCAAACCCTTTGCTTATAGCTGATATCTTAATCATAACCGTTATTTTGATATTTAAAATTCCGTATGAGAATTATGAAAAGGGCGGTAAAGTTATAGAACTGTTTTTAAGTCCAGCAACCGCAGTGCTGGCAGTAAAGATGTATGAGCAACTTGAACTTCTGAAAAAAGAGTGGCTGCCTATAATTATTGCTTCGACAGTCGGTGCGTTGACATCGGTATTAACAGTGACGATACTTTGTAAGTTGTTGTTTTTAAGTCCCGAAATTACCGCATCACTTTTTCCGAAATCGGTAACAACCGCTATTGCTTTGCCGCTCTCTGTGCAGCTTGGCGGTATAGAGTCCGTTACGGTTATAGCCATTACCGTTACGGGAATTATGGGTGCGGTGTTTGCACCTGCCTTTATAAAACTTCTTAATATCCGCTCATCTGTGGCGGCAGGTGTGGCAATCGGCACATCGAGCCACGCCTTAGGCACAACAAAGGCTATTGAAATCGGTGATGTTGAGGGTGCGGTAAGCGGAATTTCAATCGGCATTGCAGGGCTCGCAACCGTAATTTTTGCGTTATTTGTTTAGATTACAACAAGTTTAAAATTCTGTTACCGAAGTATTAACGGATATAATCACTATAAAAATCAAGCGGCACAAGGTTTTGTGCCGCTTGATTTTTTATTACCCATTATGTCGCAGTTTGAATAAAAAAATCGGATTTTTGGGGAGTGAATTTTTTATGGATAAAATATGAATAACGGGTAAACAAATTGTAAAATGACGCATACTTGCTTGATTTTTTGAGGGATTTATGATATAATTCCGACAATAGATAATAATGCATTGAAGTATATTTTTTTAAGTATATGAGGAGATTTTTATGAGAAAGAGCAGAATATTAGCTATGGTGATGCTATGTATTATGTTACTGATAATATCTGTTCCGCTCGGCTTATACGCCAAAGAGTTTTCGGATGTTCCTGTTACCGCCACATATTACAAGGCGGTAGATAAGCTCAGTGATATGGGCGTTGTTCAAGGGCGAGGAAATGACATTTTCGGACCGACGGAGGCTACCTCCCGTGCGGAATTTTGTGCGTTTCTTGCAAGGGCAAACGGATATGACGAGAGTGACGGAATAGTATGCAATATCCCATTTCCCGATGTGCCTAAAAATCATTGGGCGGCAGGATATATATCTTTTTGCTATGATAACGGATACATAAATGGTATGCTTGACGGCACATTCTGCCCAAGTGATACGGTGACCTGTGAACAGGCGGTGAAAATGGTTGTTTGTTCTACCGGTGTTGGCGATGAAAGTTTAAGCAAAGTTGGTCCAAAATGGTATTCCGGATACATAAATCGTGCGGAAAAATATAACCTTTTAGATAATGCAAAGGTAGTGGTTGCTTCCTCGGCACCGCGTTCTTTTGTTGCGCAGGTAGTTTATAATTCCATTCGCACCGCCGCTGAGATAGAGGCGGACAAGCCAAAGCCTACCCCTACTCCGACACCGAAGCCTACGCTTAAACCCACACCCACACCGAAGCCTACCCCAAAGCCTACACCGATACCGATTGTAAGGGACCCGTCGAAGCTGTTGGTTGTTATTGACCCCGGACATAATTACAGTGTTGTAGACACAGGTGCGGTCGGCGATGGTATAAGAGAGCAGGACATCACATTCTATATTGCGGAAAAGTTAAAACCGTTACTCGAGAAAAAAGGTTTTACTGTCCTGATGACCAGAAATAAATTAAAGGAAAATGTTTCGGAAGTGTCAACCAACGCAAGTTTGAAACGGCGTGCGGAAATTGCCAACGAGGTTAAGGCGGATTTGTTTGTATCAATCCACTGTAACGCCGGCGGCGGTACGGGAACGGAAACCTATTACTTCAAAGACTCTGCGGAGGGAGAGCTTCTTGCAACCTGCATACAAAACAGATTGACAGATATAGTCGGACTTACGGACAGAGGAGTAAAATCTGCGGGATTTGCGGTGCTTAGTCAGACAAATATGACTGCAAGCCTGGTCGAAACAGCGTTTATTGACTCGGAGCTTGATGCGGAAATTTTGTCGTCGGATTATGGACAACAGGATTTCGCCAAGGCTATTGCTATGGGTATATGCGACTATTTTGGTATAGTCTATTAAATCGAATTTTGAAAGAGGTATTATATGAAGAAACCTGAACTTTTAGCTCCGGCGGGCAATCTTGAAAAGCTCAAAAAAGCATTTATATACGGTGCAGATGCGGTATATATCGGCGGTGAGCATTTTTCGTTGCGTGTTGCGGCGGATAATTTTAGCATTGATGATATGAAAGAGGGACTTGAATTTGCCCATAACCTCGGGAAGAAGGTTTACCTTACTGCAAATGTTATTCCGCATAATGATGATATCAAAGATTATAAGGAGTACCTGGAGTCGGTTAAGGATTTGGGATTTGACGGAATAATTTTATCGGACCTCGGCATATTTTCGATTACAAAAGAGGTTGCACCAAATCTTGAAATACATATAAGCACACAGGCGAATAATGTGAATTATAAGAGTGCGCTCACCTGGCATAAGCTCGGTGCAAAGCGTGTTATATTGGCGAGGGAGATGTCCCTTAAAGAGATAAGAGAAATCAGGGACAACACTCCTGATGATTTGGAGCTTGAAATCTTTGTCCACGGTGCGATGTGTATATCTTATTCGGGCAGATGCTTGCTAAGCAACTATATGGCAGGCAGGGACGGCAACAGCGGCAATTGTGCGCATCCGTGCCGATGGAAGTATTTTTTAATGGAGGAGCATCGTCCCGGTGAGTATCTCCCTGTTTTTGAAAACGAGAGAGGAACATTTATCTATAATTCAAAGGACTTATGTATGATAGAACATATCCCGGAGCTTGTCGCAACAGGAGTCAGCAGTTTTAAAGTGGAGGGCAGAGTTAAGTCGGAGTTTTATGTTTCCACTGTGATAAAGGCGTACAGACAGGCGATAGATGCGTATTTTGAGGACCCTGTCGGCTATAAAACAGACCCTGCTCTTATGGAGGAGCTTACAAAGGTAAGCCACAGAGGTTATACAACGGGATTTTTCTTCGGCAAGCCCGGGGGAGCGGAGCAGAACTATGAGAGCAGTACCTATATAAGAAACTACGATATGGTTGGCGTTGTAGTGGATTATGATGCGGAAACAAAGATGGCGACTGTTGTTCAGAAAAACCGTTTCTTTAAAGGCTCGGAGATAGAGTTTATGTGTCCTTGCGGGAAGTATTTTAAGCAAAGTGTAGAGTATATGACCGATGAAGACGGAGCAGAGATAGAGGTTGCCAACAGACCGCAAAGTATAGTGAAAATAAAGATGTCAACCCCTGTTGAGACGGATACCTTTTTAAGACAGAAAAGGGATTGAGATAATATATTTGGCAAAATGTCACACAATTGTAAATAATAATTGGGACGTAGTATGTTGACTTTGCTTAAATATCGTGATAGAATTATGGTAGGTGTATAGTCGATGTACGATTATATGTCCTTTGCTTTTCAGCAAAAGAATAAACTTTATATAAATGGAGGATGAAAGTAGTATGAAAAAAATCGTATGCTTAGTACTTTCGCTTTTGATGATTTTATCAAGTGTAAGTGTTTTCGCAGCATTCTCGGATGTTGACGAAAAAGCAATTTATGTTGATGCCGTATCGGCATTAAATCAGCTTGGAATTATCAATGGCTATCCGGATGGAACATTCAAACCGGAGCAAAATGTTACACGTGCAGAGTTTACTGCAATGCTTATGCGCACAATGGGATATGGCAATATCGGCACAACTTCTGCCGAGGCACTTCCTTTCACCGATATATCTGCGGACGATTCTGATATATCATGGGCTATACCTAATATTGTTACAGCTTATGGTATGGGTATTATTAACGGTTATGAAGACGGCACATTCCTTCCTAATGAGAATGTTAAATTTGAAGAAGCAATCAAGATGGTTGTTTGCGGATTGGGATATGGTAAAGATGTATCCGTAGATGTTGAGCCTTGGTATGTAAATTATATGAGCATAGCAAGCAAGCTTGGCATTACACAGAGGGCATTGTCATTGGGCGGCACAGGTACACCTGCTTCTCGTGCTTGTATCGCACAGATTTTGTACGACTCACTTGAAGTATCTGTCGTAGAGAATGATGTTGTTACAGAAAAGAACTTGCTTACAAATTACTTGGGTTATGTGAAGAACACAGGTTATATTGCGGCAAATGATGTTACAAGTCTTACATCACCTGATGTAAATTTGCGTGAAAACCAAATCCAGATTCGTGCAAAGGAACCGAATTCAAATAAGTATGAGGTTCACACATATGAAATTGAAGATGCTCAGAAGTTTAAGGACAAGCTTGGTTATCAGGTTGAGTACTTCTATGATGCTAATTCAAGAGGCGATATCAGAAAGATATTCAGCTGTGAGCTTAAGGGCAACAATATCCTTGAACTCAACTCTAACAGCATTGATGAGGAAGCAAGTACAGATAATCAGATTAAGTACTTAAAGGAAGGTGCAAAGACAACCACAAATGTAAACCTGGCTTCCGATAACATTGTTATATATAATGGAAAGCTTTACGGTTCAAGTGCGGAATCAAGCTCATTTGACACAAGTATGTTACCGGAGGTTGGTACCGTTTCGTTGCTTGACTCTAACACAGATGGTAAGTACGATATTGTTACAATCTATGATTATGATGTATACTATGTATCTGTAAAATCAACTGCCGAGAAGTCAATCGTGGATAATGTTACAAAGCTTGGCGCCGATGAAAAGAAGTTAAAGCTTGATATTGATGATTCTGCTTTGAATTTAAGTATTGTAGATAAAGACGGTAAAGAAGTTTCATACAGCTCTATCGCAGTCGGCAATGTTATCTGCTTTGCAGAGAATAACAATAACGGCGGTTCAACTCTCCAGACTGCAATCGTGCTTAAAGATTCCGTTTCCGGTGAAGTAAGCGAAAAGCAGACCGGTGAAGCGGTTACTATCAATGATAAGACTTATGACTTCTCAAATGCCGCTCCATGGATTCGTTACGCAGATGATTCATCTGCTCTTACAGAACCTGATGTAGGCACAACAGGAAAGTTTGTTTTAGATATCTTGGGTAACATCGTATACTACACTGCAAATGATGAAGAATCCACAACAAAGTATAGTTATGGTTATATTATGGGTTATAATAAGCCTAAAAATGCATTCTCGGACGATTTCCAGATTAGAGTGTTAGACCAAAGCAGCAGTAAGCCGAAAGATTTATATATTTATAAGAACACCACTATCTATAAAGAAAACGCAGACGGCAAGTGGGAAACTCTTGACGCAGGCGATAGCGATGATTTGCTTGACATCTTAAAGGAAAGTGCACAGGTTGCAAACAAGGACGCTGATGCAAAAAACTTAAGTATTCAGCAGGTTATTAAATATACAACAAGGTCTTATAAGGGAAATGAATGTGTAGATAAGATTATCGTTGCCGCAGAGAGAAGCACAGGCGGTGATGTTGAAAATTCTAAGCTCAACTTCTTTGCTCCTTCTGCAAATTCAAGCTTAAAGTACAGCAGCGGTAAGCTTTCAAACAGTAATGTTACATTAAACGTTTCAAGCTCAATCGTTTTCGTTGTACCGAGTGACAGACTTAACTATGACGATTATAAGAAGAGCACCGCAAGCAGCAGTTTCAGAAGCAACGCACAGTATTCAGTAGAGGCATTTGATGTATCAAAGGCAAACTCTGCAAAGGTAATCGTTCTCTACGGTGCATCTTCTGCCGCAGATGTTGATTCTGTATCTCCGCTTTACCTTGTTAAGTCAATCGTTGAGGAAAACAACAGTGATGAGGACGCAGTAATGTATAAGATAAGCGGTGTTAAGATTAACCAAAAGGGTTCTGCCGCTAACTTTACAGAGTGGATTTCAACCGAGTCTAAGCGTGTGGCAGAAGACCTTGAAGTCGGCTCAATATTCAGAGCAGGTACAGATAAGGACGGATATCTGACAATTCAGAGAGAACACATCATTTATCCGACAGACAAATCCTTCTCTGCTATTGAAGATACAACTCACGGAACAAGTTGGAACAAGGCAGAATATGTTGTAATATACGGTAGCGTATATGCATCGGAGGACGGCGATGTTCGTATCGTAGTTCCGAGTGGCGGTAAATTCTTAGAAGAAGGCACAATCATTGAGGATATCGAAGAAGAAGAAAGCTACACCATAAGCACATCTGATTTCAGCGGTAAGGTTTACACCTATGATACATCAGGCAGAAAGCTTGAAATCCTCGATAATGATGCAGAAGCTGCAACTGCGGCTCTTACCTACTACACCGACGGTGCGGCAACACCTTCAAAGGTACTTCTTTATATGTCAGAGGGTAAAGTTAAGTTGTTCATCGTTATGGAATAATAATGAACTCTGAAAGAGTGTCCGAAAGGACACTCTTTTTTTATATCCGAAAAGGTTATATTTGGCTCCGCTACCAAAACAAAAAACGAAATGTCCATATTAGCAAGCGTTTTATCTATTGAAAATTTTGTGTGAATGTTGTACTATAAACATTATTGGGTGGAGTAGTTTTTTGTGCAAAAAAGTGGAAGAGCTTTCGTTTACGCACCGGTCGACTTAAAACGGCGTAAAGTGCGGATTATATGAGGCTTTGACGAATTTTGCGACATTGAATTTACCGCCTTGAATTTTAAACAGTAAAATAATAAAAAAAGCATATATAAGGAGAGGTGTAAACTATGAGGAAATTTCTTGCCGGCATAATAGCAGTTGCTATGCTTGTGACATCACTTTCGACTATGGCTTTTGCAGAAGAAGCTATCGCCGATGACGTACAGGCAGATGCGACCTATGACACCGTTAAGGAGTACGAGGGAACAGAGTATTATAATGCAGTAAAGTTGCTTTCTGCCCTTAAAATTATGGAGGGTAAAGAAGATGGCGATTTTGCTCCTGAGGATACGCTTACCCGCAGTGAGATGAGTGCGATTGCAATTCGTTTCCTTGGTATGGGAACGCTCAGCAGTGGCGTTGAAGATGCAGGCTACATTGATGTTGGAGGCGACTATTGGGGCAAGCCTTATATTGATATGGCGACTGCTATGGGCCTTTTAAACGGTAACGGCGACGGTACTTTTGCACCGGAGAATTCTGTTACCGCAGAAGAAGCAATCAAGATTTTGGTATCTGCACTCGGATACGATGCAAAGGCAAAGGAAAAGGGCGGATATCCTGCAGGTTATTTAAGCGTTGCAAATCAGCTTGAAATTATGAAGGGTGTTTCTTTCCCTAAGGGTTACAGCACAGCACTTCCGAGATGGAAGATTGCTATACTTGTGTTTAATGCACTTAAAGCCGACATTATGGAAAAGAAGGTGTACGGTGATAAGGGCTACTATGCAGTAAGCGAAGAAGTTTCTGCACTTAAAGAATATCACAAGATAGAGAAAAAGACAGGAGTTGTTGACGCAACCTATGTTACATCTTTCAATAACACCAAGTTAGACCCTGAGGATGTAATAATTGACGGCGTTCAGTACACGACTGAGCTTGACTTCGAAGCATATCTTGGTTACAGTGTTGAATTCTATTATACAATCGACACAGACCTTGCAGAGCATAAGATTATTGCCTTCTTTGTAAAGACAGAAGATTCTGACAGAATAGAGATAGCTTTTGAGGATGTATCAACAATCGAAGTTACAAGCGGTTTTGATGTAAATATCTCATACTATCAGAATGAGAATTCAAGAGAAAAGAAGTTAAATGCCAAAAACCCTGTTATTATGTATAATGGCAAGGCAGAGCATTTTGCAACACCTGATGACTTGAAGGCATTTTTGGATGCAAATTGCAATCAGGGCAGATTTATCTATGTAAAGGAAACTACCGCTTCACGCAATGTATTGTTCGTTGAAAATTATGATGCATATGTTGTAAGTATGGTAGATGCTAAGAACGAGCGTTTAATGTATAATATCTATGAAGTTGGCGCAGTCAACACAGATATTATGGATTTATCTACCGATGAAGCACCTGACCGCAAGATATTTATTTACGATGAGGACGAAAACGAAATTTCACTTTCCGATTTAGCACCGGAAGATGTAATTATGGTTTATGTTTCAAGTGACAAAAACCTCTATAAGATTCATCAGTCAAAGAGTAAGGTATCAGGTAAGGTGGGCCAGAGAGATGCTATTGAAGGCACTATTACGGACCCTATTGAGTGGATACCTCCTGAACCACGCCCAACACCGTATTGGGAAACAATGCTTGAAACAAATATGGACGGCTATACCACAACAAATTCAAGTGGTACACCGCAGCCATACACAGGCAAGTCACTTTGGTCAGTAGGTACTGTAAACGGTGAGAAGGTACACCTTGATGTTTGCGCAAATACAGGCGGTGTTGGCGGAATGTACTATCCGGGTCAAAGCACAGGCTTTGTAAGTCCGGCGTCTTGGAACATTACAGATGGCGCGCCTGCAATTATGGGTGAGAATGTATTGCTTACTGCCCGTGATAATACACCCGGCGGAGGCTGGGCATCACCGGGTACAGGCCCTATATTCCAGAGCATTTACGCAGGCAATCAGTTTGAAGAAGGCGACAAGCTTAGAATTACTGCTTGGGTGCGTGCTAACCGTGTTATAAATGAGTTCAGCACAACAGCTGCCGCAGGTACTCTTCAAGACCTTGAAGACCAGACAACGCCGTTTGGTGTAAGAATGTGGCTCGGTAAGGCTTGGAATAGTGAAAACGCAACCGAATATAACACAAACGGTTATAAGACGGATATTGACTTCCCTACTTTGAACACAACAATGGTTGCAGATAAGTGGGTAGAGCTTACTCTTGACTTTACATATACAGCTAAATTTGCAACTATGGCAAATTCGGTATTTATCGATAACAGACCTGACTCTTACGCAGGTCAGCCGTATCCGCAAAGACTCTTCTTGGCAGGTATCAGACTTGAAAAGTATGTAGACCCGGATTCAGGCTATATTGAGCCGCGTCCTGATATTCCTATTGATGCTACACAGTACGACATTTATATCGACGGTACAAAGTACGAGCCGGTAAGCAACTTCACATCAAGCCTTTTAAAGCTTGGCGATGATGTTACATTATATCTTGACGGCTTTGGCAAGGTTGTAGGTTATACTACAAAGACGGCAAACAAGAACTATGCATTGCTCTTAAATGCAGGCTTAAAGACAGGTGCGTTTAAGGATACATTGATGCTTAAACTTTTGGGTACCGATAATGTTGTCCGTGAATACGAAACATTGCCGGAGATTGAGGCATTTGACGGCACAAAGGTCAGAAAGATGCCGGTTGGTGAGCTTATTACAAATCAGCCTGCCGACCCGTATTCTTCATATTATATCTGGTCGACAAACAACGCATCAAACTTTGAATGTGTACCTCGTGTATGGCTTAGCGAGAAGGATAAGTCAGACGCCGCATCAAGAAAGATTATCTACTTTGAATTAAATAAAGACGGTAAGATTGACAAGGTTTTGGTTCCGTCAATGCCGGAGGACCACCCGGATGCCAAGATTGTTATGGCTAAGGACTTCGGATATTCTGAGGAATATGATGACGCTTTGATTCAGACCTTCTGGCCGAAGTGGATTACACAGGCTGATTACAGTCATAAGCAGCACCGTGAGTATCAGTATCGTTACCTTGCTTCCACACAGGCATATATGGCTTGGGCAAACGATTACAAGGACGAGGATTACTCGACCTGTACCGACTGGAGATATACCGATAATATAGGTAACGCACTCCATTGGGATTTTGCACAGCTCTACCGTTATCCGGGAAGCAAGACGATTGATTTTTATGTTATGAACGGTGACAGTGCTATCCTCTTTAACAAGACCTTTAATGCAAAGAATTTGAATATACTTGTTGATAAGGTTATAAAGACAGAAGACGGATTTACCGTAAAGGGTTATGACCTCACTTCATCTAAGGTTAGCCACGATATAACCTTTACGATAAGGGAAGGCCTCAGATTATTCGAGAATAACTGGGCAACAAGTCCTGATGCCGGCGGCGAAAAGATAACATGGGATAATGTTGCAAAGCATATAGGTGAAATCCCGTACAAGGTTGCATATGAGAGTGATGTTATGGGCAACCGAGAAACACCTTATGTTGATGAAACCACTCTTTCACAGGGCGATATTATCAAGGTTATTATGAATAGCGGTAACGGAACAAATGAGGCATTATATGTTGGTATGCTCCGTGATTTTGAGGACGGTATACCGGCTGCATATCACGAGGTTGACCCGGCAGGCGGTGACAGTATTTATACTTGGGATGGTATTGTCTACGGTGAAGTTGTTGATATCAATTACCGCTTAGGTACATTCAAGGTAAAGGGCTATTATTGGACACAGGATACATATCCGTATTCAAGAATGCTCGCTGCACAATCCGGAACCAAAAAGCAACATCAGATTACGGAGATGACATTTGACATCTTTATGCAAGGTGAGCTCCGTTGTTGGTTCATAGATGAGGAACGCTATAATGTAGGTTCCTTCCGTGATATTGAAATAGGCGATAAGTACTTCAGTATCGGTGATGCATCATATCCGTATATCGGATGTGTGCTCTTTAAGGATTAAAGATAAGGAGTGATGAGAATGAAACGAATAATTGCTTATTTATTAGTATTTGTATTGCTCCTCACCACAGTTTCAAGCATTGCTTTTGCAGAAGATGAGGAATTTGACGCAAGCGGTCTTGAAATTAAGTTGAAGATAAATACAAAGTGGCAAAGTTATGACCCTGCGCTTATCTTAAAGGTTATGAAGCGTGCGGACTATCAGATTATTGCACCTGCACGCCCATTCATTAAGGAATTGGAAGCAGAACTCAGCTGGGACGGTGAAAAGCAGCAGATTACTTGTACAAAGGGTGATACCACTATTGTTTTCACCATTGACAGTATGACTGCAACTGTAAACGGCGAGGAGATAGAGCTTATCACCCCTGCCGAACTTATAGACGATACATCATATCTCCCTGTTGAAATTTGCGGTCAGTATTTTAACTATCATGTTATCGAAAGAGATTACGGCCGTACAATAAAGCTTGTACAAAAGACATTGGACACATATCCGGGTGAGGGCGAAATAAAGCCCGGTATGGCAGAGCTTGTATCTACATATCACCGCCCTGTACCGACAGAGTTTGAGAAGTCAAACCGTTTAGACGACCTTCTCTACTTTGATGAGGACTTAGAGTATGTTCCGGAGGAAGAACTTTTAGGTACAGATGAGATTGATATGTCACTCCTTCCGACAGGCAATGTTATCTACACATCGGAAGACCTTTTTAAAGGCGTTCCCACACAGAACGGCGCAAACGGTAGATTTGAGGTTGTGGATGTAACCGACGGTTCGGGCTTTGACAAGGCTTTGGAGCTTGAATGTTGGTATCCGCCGACAAATACAGTTGACTGGATTTGTAAGCCGGAAATTCGTTTGGAGGAATTTGTTGACCCGAGTGATAAATATATCGTAAAGTTCTGGGCAAGAACAACTCATGGCGGTAACCCTGATACAGGTTACGGTACAATCTACTTCCACTGTGAAGAGGACTACGACAGAACTTGGATAAAGTCTATCAGCGAAACTCTCAGAATTCCCGATAAGTGGACAGAGTTTGTATTCCTTGCAACAGGCGTTAAGAACGCAAACCATTTTGGTGTTCAGCCGGGCTTCTATTTGCAGACAATTCAGATTGCAGGCTTTGAGGCACAGAAGCTCGCTCCCGATGCAGATGTATCTATTTTGGAGAACAGAAAGCTTCAGGACCTTCAAAAGCCACAGTATGCAAAGGAAGCACCGTGGAGAGCAGAAGCGCTTGAGAGAATAGAAAAGGTTCGTAAGGGCGACTTTAAGGTAGTTGTCAAGGATAAGGACGGTAACCCCGTGCCGAACGCAGATGTAAAGTTTGATATGTTTGAGCATGAGTTCCAGATTGGTGCCGCACTCGACGGTGACTTCTGGAATCCGAACCATACAAAGTATACGACAAATAATGTTCAGTCACTTGCAACCGTTTGTAACGCAGCAGGCTGCGGTAACGCATTGAAGCTCGCTGACTTTGAGTCGAATCCGATGGCTGCCCGCCGTATTATTGATGATTGTAAGAACCTTGGTATAAAGTACTTCAGAGGACACTCAATCTGGATGCCGACCCTTACCGACGGTAACGGTGACAAACCGTATCACATTTTCGGACCGGGCGTGGCAAAGAATATGGATTGGGAAACCTTTAAGGATTATGTAAAAGAACATATCAACTGTTTCGTTGCACTTTATCCGGAGCTTAACGAGGTTGAGGGTTCAAACGAAATGACAAACCGTGTTACATACGATAAGTTCGGTCATGAATACTTAGAGGAGTTATACAGATGGGTTGACGAGGTAATCCCGGATACCATGAAGCTTGTTATCTGCGATAACCAGACAGATAATGATAAGTATTGGGACAGACTTGATGAATTCCAGGAACACGGTGTTCCGATAGACGGCTTCGGATTACAGGGACACGGTACACACCCGGGCGTAAATTACGAAGTAAACGATTACGCAAACACCTTCCGTCCGACAGAAAGACTCTTCTTCTATGACAGATACGCATACGAGTACGGCAAGCCGTTCTCTATCACGGAGTTCTCTGCCCGTGCCGATGAAGAAGACTATCAGGCAGACATCGTGCGTGACCAGCTGATTGCGGCATTCTCGCATCCGGCTTGTGAGGCTATAACGGCGTTCTGGCTCTCTGATACATATGCGGCTTACAACAACAGAGTTTACGGTCCGTCACCTTTGTACGGCGCAGATTATGTAAAGAAGCTTTCTTGGTATCAGTGGACAGACTTGTTCTATAACAAGTGGTGGACAAGAAACGAAACAACTGTTACCGATGCAGAAGGCAGAGGTCAGATAAGAGGCTTCTACGGTGACTATGATGTAACAGTAAGCGTGGGCGGTAAGGAAGTAAAAGCAGTTATGGCTGCATTCCATAAGGGCTACGAGAATGAACTTACAATCATATTAGACTAAGTGGAACATTGACGAAATATTAGAGAGTAAAGGAGTTTAGACTATGAATATAATAAAAAAAGGCATTGCCGTTTTAATAGTATTCAGCATGATTCTTACTTCGTTTGCAACTGTTGGTTTTGCCAATGAAGCCACTTCGGTAAAAGCAAACGATTATGATCGTGCAGTAGAGGTTCTCCGTGCCTTAAAGATTATGGAGGGCAAAGAGAACGGCGATTTTGCGGCAGAGGATTTCCTTACCCGCAGTGAGATGTGTGCAGTTGCAATCCGTCTTTTGGGTATGGATTCCGCAAAGGATTACAGCAGTACAGTTGTATACACAGATGTAGCCGACAGTCATTGGGCAAAGGGTTACATTGATATGTCAACAGATTTTGGACTTGTATCAGGTAACGGCGACGGTACATTTGAGCCTGATGCAGAGCTTACCGCAGAGCAGGCTATCAAAATCCTGGTATCTGTACTCGGTTATCAGCCAAAAGCTGAGGACAAGGGCGGCTTCCCTGCCGGCTACCTTTATGTAGCAAATCAACTTGATTTAATGAAGGGCGCAAGCTTCCCTCAGGGTTACACAAATCCGATTTCAAGAGGAAACCTTGCAATCCTTGTATACAACTCTTTGGATAAAGAGATTATGGAAAAGGCACGCTATGGTGAAAAGGGCTTCTTTGCAGTAAACGAAGAAACAGACCTTTTGGGTGCTTACCATAATATAAAGAGCCTTAGCGGTGTTATTGAAGCAACTGATGTAAACTCATTAGACGGCAACGAGCTTCAAAGAGGCGATGTTACCATTGACGGTGTAAGCTATGCTACTGACCTTGATATGACAGAATATATCGGTTACTATGTAGACTTCTATTGCTACACCGCACCGGGTGACAGCATCGGTACTGTCGTTGCGTTCTTCCCTGTTGAACAGCAGACAGAGCGTACAGAAATAGAGTTTGATGATGTAAATTCAATTACCGTAAGTGATAACTTTAATGTTGAGGCAAGGTATTATAAGCCGGAAGGCGGCAGAGAAAAGACCATTTCTCTTGAAAAGCCGGTTATCATTTACAATGGTAAGACAGAGGTTTTTGCAACCGCAGCAGATGAGCAGAACTTTATCAATGAGCATATGGTACAGGGTAAGCTCACCTTCCAGAAGAAGGTAAAGTCAACCGGTACAAATATCCTCTTTATTGATAACTACAAAGCATATATGGTACTTGCCGTTGATGCTTATGCAAGAAAGATTATATATGATGTTTATACACGCTACGGTATAGAGCGTGGAGAGCTTGATTTATCAACAGATGATAAGGCTGACCGTGAAGTGTTATTCTATGATGCTTATACAAAGCAACCTATTTTGATGGGTGATATCGCAAACTATGATGTTATAGAAGTTTATGAGTCATCTGACGGCGAGCTTTGCAAGGTTTATCGTGCAAAGAATAAGGTAACAGGTACTGTAGAACGCCGTGATGTAATGGACAACTCTACAAAGCCGACTTACGGTTTTGAGCCGTTCAAGACAGTTAATACACAGGGCTTTGGTAATGAGGAAACAACATACCATTCATATCTTGTAAGCAAGACAGACGGCGACAAGATACGCAAATTGGGAATCGACGGTAACAATTGGTGGAACTATCGTTTGGGTGCAAACTCCGCTATATATCCTACCGGTCGTTTAGAAGTGCAGTTCCCAAATCTTGATAAGGGTATTCCTTCATTTGCAAACGGAATGGTTGCTTGGGTTGACCGTGGCGTATCAATCCCTGACCCGCGTAATGTAACAGGTTGGTCATCAGAGGCAGCAGGCGTAAGATTTATAAATATATTTGACGAAGGCGATGTTACGCTTGGCGATAAGCTGAAAATTACCGCTTGGGTTTATGCAAATAATATGGGTAAGCTTGCCGAGAGAACCGGAAAGGCAACCACAGCCGAAGGTAGCGCAGGTTCAACTTGGGTAAAGGATACAACCTCAACAACAGTCAAGACTCAGCTTTCAATCAAGCAGACTGCAGATATGCCTCTTGGATTGTATGATTATGCTCCGACAGATGATGAGATTGCCATTGCCGAGATAGAGCTTGACAAGTGGCAGCCGATTACACTTACCTATGAAATTAACGAGGATAATATCGGTTCAAGAAGTATCTCTATTGACAACTCTTGCGTAACATTCGGTGATACTTATCCGAAAAACCTCTTTGTTTCAGGCGTAGAGATTGAGAAGTTGAGCGGTGCCGGCTACAATCCGCCGACCGATTTGACAGATTATGAAATCTTTATTGATGATGTTGGCTACAAAGCAACAGAGCAGGTTTACACCAGCCTTATCAATATGTCAGACGAGGTTACACTTTATCTTGATTCTCACAACCGCATTGCAGGTTTTGAAAGAGAAAATACAAAGTCAAACTATGGCTTGCTTCTTGATGTAGGTGTTGAGAATGATAATTTCGGCAAAGACTACCTTAAAATAAAGATGCTTGATTCCGACGGCGTGATGAGAGTATACGATACACTCGATAAGGTTAAGGCTTGGGACGGAAACGCCGTTTCAAAGCTTGACGCAAAGAGCCTTATCACAAATGAGCCGATTGATATCGAAACATCAAATTATTTGTGGTCAACAAACAATTCAAGAAACTTCTCGGCTGTAAACCGTGTTTACTTGACAGATGACACAAAGTCCGATTTTGCGTCAAGAAAGATTGTTTACTACGAAACAAATAAAGACGGCAAGATTTCAAAGATTTTGGTTCCGACCATACCTGAGGATAATCCGGAAGCAAAGATTTGTATGGTTCGTGACTTCCATATGGCAGAGTGGGAAAATGAGTCCGGCGGTAAGTCAGAAACTTTGTGGTTCTATGCAGGTCCGCGTCTTATTTCTTTCAGATATGCTTGGGACTATAAGGGCAGACCGAGAAAGGAAATGACATACAGAGTAAGCAACACCGCCACAGTATATGAGGCACTTGCCCTTAACTATGACGAGAATGATTACTCATTGATACCGGAAGGCCCTACTGCACTTGTAGAAGAAGGCACTTACAATAATATGAAGTGGGACTCTCTTCAAATGTACAAGTATCCAAAGAGTGATACAATTGACTTTATGACGATTCTTCCTGCAAGACCGGCTACTACAAGTACAATGGTTGTTGAGCAGGTTGTTGAGAGGGAAGAAGGCTTCAGCCTTAAAGGTTATGTAGACGGCGTGGAGAAGCAATACAAGATTCGTGATAACACAAGATTGTTTGAATACGTACCGCTTACAAGTAACCAGCCTGATGCACAGATTGTTACAAACGATATGCTTCCTCAGCTTGCAGAGGAGAAGAAGACGATATTCTACGCAACGGCAATGTCTGACTACATCGGCAAGACTGATATATCCGGTGTTGAGAGAGGCAGTCTCCAAAAGGGCGATATCGTAAAATTAGTTCTCCGTGGCGATGAGATTGCTTGGATTGAGGTTGCAAGGCGTATTGCAAACGGTGTGCCGGCTGAGTTTTCAACCACTTACAAAGCCGGAAATATGTCGGCATCGCTCTTTGGTACCGATACTTCTATCCGCGGTGTGGTTACCGATGTAGAAAAGGCGGCAAATACCGTTACCGTAGACGGATATTACTGGTATTGTAATCTCGGACATAAATATCACTCAAGCCGTGCTGCAATAGACGAAACATCAGAGGTGCACGAAATGTCTGCATTCCTTCATGTTACTGCATCAAGAGTATTTACCGTATATGATGTTAAGACGGGCGATATGTATCAGGGCTCAATTATGGATATTGATGTAGGCGACTATATCTATTCATACGGATATACGAACTCACCAAGGGCTATAGTACTTATAAAGAACGAACCCTAATTTAAACCGGTGGAAAATGCACATATCGAACAAACCTCACAACATAGTGATTAGGAAATAGAGAATAGGAAATAGGAGATTGTTTGTTTCCTCCGCAGTTTAAAATAGTTAAATTCGGTGAAAATCGCACCGATCCCGCAAATGAAAAACCTCCCTTTTTAAAGGGAGGTTTTTTCTATACCATATTACATCGCAGGGCAGGGAAAAGCTCCTGCCGTGCCCTCAACGCCTTTCGAAAAACAAATTCGCAATAATACTTGAAAAATTTTTTATGTTGTAATACAATAGAATTATATTTTAGTTTGTAGTTGGTGCCAAAAATATGGGAATTTTAAAAAATGGACTTTTGTACTTAATATATCCGCCGCGGTGCATATTTTGCCGCAAAATTTTGCCTAAGGATGCTTGCTTTTCCGCCTGTGCGGATTGCAGTAATGAAATTGAGTATTGTATGTCTGTCCCATATTGTAAAGTCTGCGGAAAACCGCTTAAAGCAGGCACAGAGGTGAATGTTTGCAGTAAGTGCAGAAAGCAGACAAACAGATGGTTTGAGAAAATACGTTCCGCCTTTGTGTATAAGGATAATGCGCGTTTGGTGGTGATTAGGTATAAATCGAGCGGGAATACTTATTACGGTGCGGCATTTGCCGCATATCTTGAGGCGGTGGTAAAGAATTGCTATTCTAAGGTAAAGTTCGATATGGTAATATCGGTTGCACCACGGCGAAATCGTATGAGAAAGCAACGCTTTGACCAAGCAGAGTATTTGGCAAAATTGCTTGCAAAGCGCCTTAGTATACCGTTTTGCAGGAAGGTTTTGTATCAAAAAGAGGAACGCAGAAAGCAAAGCGAGCTTGGTTTTGCTGAGAGATGGGATAATATAAAAGGAAATATCGGCGTTAAAAAGAAGAAGGAAATAAAGGATAAGGTTATTTTGTTGGTTGATGATGTTTGCACAACAGGTGCAACAATAAACGAAAGTGCCGCCGTGCTGCGCCGAGAAGGTGCAAAAGCTGTGTATGCAGTGACGGTAGCTACGGTTTAAAATCAGGATAAGGTGATAGATATGTTTTTGATAGTAGGTTTGGGAAACCCGGGACGCAAGTATGTAAGTACACGCCACAATGTTGGATTTGAGGTTGCAGACACAATCTGCGCAAAGTACGATATAAAGATGAAGAAAAGCAAGTTCTGTGCCGAAATCGGCGAGGGAAGAATAGGAGCCGAGAAGGTTCTGGTTGTAAAGCCGCAGACATATATGAATTTAAGCGGTGAGGCAGTGCGTGACATTGCGGAGTATTATGATGTTGAAAGTGAGCATATTTTAGTTATATATGATGACATATCCTTGCCTGTCGGAAAGCTTCGTATCCGTGAAAAGGGAAGTGCCGGCGGTCATAACGGAATAAAAAATATCATATATCAATTAGGGACGGACATATTTCCCCGTATTAAGGTGGGAGTAGGTGCGCCCGAACACGAGGATTATGATTTAAAGGACTATGTTTTGGGGCGTTTCAGCAAAGAGGAAGTAAAGATTTTAGTTCAGTCTGCGATACGCGCAACTGATGCGGTAGAGGAAATTATAACAAAAAATGCAACAAGTGCAATGAATAAGTATAATGCGTAAGGTTAAAAAATGAACGGATTTTTAAAGCTTATTGAACCCTCTGTCAGTTTTGAGGAACTCACCGAGGCGGTAAAAAATGATAATACACCTGTCCAAATTACGGGTATGTCGGAGTCTTGTCGGGCACACCTTATTTTTTGTGTGTGCGAAAAGTTCTCAAAAGGCGGTTTGGTTGTTACCCATTCCGCTGTTGCCGCAAAGGAATTGTATGAGGATTTAAGCTTTTTCTTGGGGGAGAGGGTACTTTGCTTTACCGAGAACGAGCTTATGTTTTATGATATAGAGGCAAGGGCGCAGGATACACGAAAGCCCAGATTATCGGTGCTTGATAAGCTTTACGAAGCCGATGAAAATTATGTTGTGGTTACTACCCTTAAAGCATTGCTCAGCGTTACCGTGCCTAAGGATATGTATGATAAGTTTGCCATAACCTTAAAGCTTGGCGACGATATATCAATAGATGATTTGACCGAAAGACTTGTCAGTCTTGGCTATTGCAGAGAGGACTTAGTAGAGGGTGCGGGACAGTTTAGTGTCCGTGGCGGAATTGTAGATGTATTTCCGCTTTGCGGTGACGCACCGTACAGAATAGAGTTCTTTGATACCGAGGTTGACTCTATCCGTGTTTTTGATGCGGAGTCACAAAGGACAATATCTATGGAGGAGTTCGCAAAGATTACACCGGCACGGGAGCTGTTGTTTGATAAAGAAACAGGCGAGGAACTGTATCAAAAGTTAATAAGCCTATCCAATAACTGCACAGGCGAGAATGCGGAAAGATGTGCGTCGGGGCTCAGACATGATGCGGAGAGATTAAAAGAGGGAATGACCTTCCGCTCTCTTGATAAATATATCCCCCTTTTGTATAAGGAAAAGCCTACACTGCTTGATTATATCCCGGATGATTGTATGGTTTTCTGGGATGAGCCTGTCAGAATTCAGGAATACTATGACGGCGAAACAAAGAATTTTTCCGAAACCTTGGTAGAGATGTGCAACCGTGGCATAATCGCAAGAGCGGACGGCGAGTATTTCCTCACTTTAAAAGCAGCACAAAGCCGACTTTTAAAGCATCGGTTTATCTGTATGAGTGCTATACTTCATACAGGTGGCGAGCTGCGTGTAAAGCAGAACATAAGCTTCAATGCCAAAAGCTTAAACAGCTATCAGGGCAGAATGGAGCAGTTTTATGAGGACCTTAGATACTATATAAAGAGCAAGTATCGCATAGTTTTGTTGGTAGGTAACAGGAGCCGTGGCGAGCATTTGATTCAGCAACTTACAGACGAGGGAATTTCCGCAACATACAGTGATGAGCTTGCGGATTTGCCGAGGAGCGGAGGCATTGCGGTTGTAAAGGGCGGTATCGGCAGAGGCTTTGAATATCCACTAATCAGAGCGGTCATAATCAGCGACAGGGAAATCTTCGGCACAAAAAAGAAGAAAAAGAAAAGGTTTACGGAGCATAGAGGAAATAAGCTTGACAGCTTTACCGACTTAAATCCGGGCGATTATATAGTACATCAGAATTACGGCATCGGTCAGTATATAGGGATAGAGCAGCTTACAGTTGACTCTAATCGTAAGGACTATTTGAAAATAAAATATCATGGCGATGACTTTTTGTATGTATCCACCGACCAACTTGATATGGTCTATAAGTATATAGGCAAAGACGGTGCAAAGGTTAAGCTTAACCGTTTAGGCGGCGGCGAGTGGAATAAGACGAAGCAACGAGTAAAAGAGTCGGCGGCAGATATGGCAAATGAGCTTATCTCTCTTTATGCCAAGCGTATGCAAAGCCCGGGCATTGCCTTCTCAAAGGATACAGAGTGGCAACGGGAATTTGAGGAAGCTTTTGCCTATGAGGAAACAGATGACCAGCTTAAAAGTGTGGAAGAAATAAAAGCGGATATGGAAAGTCCGCACCCAATGGACAGACTACTCTGCGGCGATGTAGGCTATGGAAAAACAGAGGTTGCAATACGTGCGGCGTTTAAGGCAGTAAATGACGGCTATCAGGTGGCGTATATGGTGCCTACCACAATTTTGGCAGGGCAACACTTTAATACATTTAAGCAGAGAATGAAGGATTATCCCATTCGCATAGCGACACTTTCGCGGTTTTGCACTCCGTCGGAACAAAAAAGGGTTATAAAGGAGCTTGCAACAGGTGAGATTGACATAGTAATCGGCACCCATAAGCTCCTTGGAAAAAATGTAAAGTTTAAAAACCTCGGCTTTTTGATTATTGATGAGGAGCAACGCTTTGGTGTAGGGCATAAAGAAAAGATAAAGGAGCTTAAACAGGATATAGATGTATTGACGCTGTCCGCAACACCTATACCCCGTACCCTGCATATGTCGCTTAGCGGAATACGTGATATGAGCACACTTAGTGAGCCTCCGGGTGAGCGTTTCCCTGTAGAAACCTATGTTATGGAGTATCGGGAAGATGTTATCCGTGAAGCCATAAACCGTGAAATAGGGCGTGGCGGTCAGGTATACTATCTCTTTAACAGGGTTGACGGTATTTACAAGGCGGCAACCCGTATTGCAGAGCTTGTGCCTGATGCAAGGGTAGGCGTTGCACACGGAAGAATGTCGGAGAGTGAGCTGGAGCGGATAATGATGGAGTTATCCGACGGTGATATAGATGTTTTGGTCTGCACGACCATAATAGAAACCGGACTTGATATACCGAATGTAAATACTATTATTATAGAGGATGCGGATAGACTTGGGCTTGCACAGTTGTATCAGTTAAGAGGCAGAGTAGGCAGGTCAAACCGCTTGGCGTATGCGTATCTGACATTCAGACGCAATAAGGTATTAAACCAAGATGCGGAGAAAAGATTGATTGCCATTAAAGAATTTACGGAGTTCGGCTCCGGCTTTAAGATTGCGATGCGTGATTTGGAAATCAGAGGCACAGGCAACTTAATCGGCGCACAACAGCACGGACACATGGATGCGGTCGGCTATGAAATGTATTGCAGATTGCTTGAAGAAGCGGTGGCAGAGGGACAGGGCTTGACTGTCAAAAAGGAAACGGAAACGCAGATAGATTTGCCGGTCAGTGCCTTTATCTCGGAGTCGTATATCAAAAGCCACAGTCAAAGGATTTCGGCATATAAAAGGATTGCGGCTATTACAACCGCTGATGAGCTTATGGACACCTATGACGAGATTGAGGACAGATACGGCACCGTCCCGATAGAGGTAAATAACCTTATGATTATAGCTTATATAAAGGCTATGGCACAAAAGTTTGGAATTCGTGAGGTTATGGGCAAGGCAGATGAAGTGCAGATAAAGTTTGACGAGGAAAACCTGCCCGATATGCAAAGGGTGGTAAACCTGGTGCAGAGCGAACCTAAGAAATATGCTCTGTCATCTCAGGCATCGCCTAAGCTCAGGCTTTTCATAAAACGCACAAAATTTGATAAGGACGGAACTGAATATTTAAAAGAGGTCCAAAAATCCTTTGAAATCTTGGCAGAATGTGAAGATAATGTGAATATTTAAAGAATTTTTTAAAAAAGGGTAGATTTTAAAAATAATTTATGGTAGTATATAAAAAGATAATGCCTTGGGTTTTATAATTCAAGGTTGTAAAGGAGAGAAAGAAATG
>JAZLIC010000089.1:0-14027 GCA_045617225.1 Clostridia bacterium | reverse complement strand
ATTAGATTTTTCGACAAATTTTATTATTTAAAAACATATTTATATCTTTTCACAATGTTTATATTTATGTTTTCTGTCTTTTAGCGCTCTGGACTTTTTTAACATCCCCTTGTTTTATATGCTTTGGTACTTGACAAAAAGTTAATATTGCGTTAACATTTAAGGTAATTTTTGTGTTATAATAAATACAACAGATGTTCAAAATCGTATTCACGATTTTGCTCCGATGTATTTATTGAAACGGTGTGAAGCAATCCGAATTAACGGATTGCACGTATGTTATAATATGTATTTAGAATAATATGGTTTGTATATGGGAGGTATCGCAATGGCAGATAATACGGATAACCGAGAAGATATTATGTCAGAGCTTTTTGGCGATTATGTAAATAAAGATGACAATACAGAAGGGGAAAACTATGTGAATTATGACACCGATGTAATTCCTGTTGATGAAATCGCAAAGGCGGAAGCAGAGCTGAATTCAGAAAGTTTTGAGGCAGATGCAAATTCCGCTGATGATGATTTAGGATACACCGGTTACGCACCGCGTAATGTTGTAGAGGATGATGATGTTACAACATATGTGGATTTGGATTCTTTTTCTGATGATGCAAAGCCTTCAAAGAGAAGAAACAAGGCGTTTAAGAACAAAAAGCTTTTAATCGGAGTTCTGGGCGCAGCTGCAACTCTTTTGATAATTGTAGGTGTTGTTTTTGTATGGCTTTTAAATGTTGACCCACTTAAAGATTATACACAGTTAACGGTAGGCAGAGGCAGTGTTTTAAATTCCGTTACCGTAAAGGGAAATTTGGAGCCTTACAGTAAGTATGAGATTTTTCCGTTGGTATCAGGCAAGATAACCGAAGCGCCGTTTGAGCTGGGCGATAAAGTTGACGAGGGTGAGCTTTTGTATAAGGTTGACGATACAGAGGCGGCACTTTCTTTAAAGCGTGCGAAAAATGATGTTGAGAGGGCAAAGGCGGTTACCGTGGACTCCGGAAATTCAGGAGCGGATGACCTTAGAATATATGCTCCCGCTACCGGCGTAATATCGAATTTGACACTTAGAACAGGCTCAACCGTTACCGGTATGGAAGTCGGAAATATAACACGAGATGACGGAACAGTTGTTCCGATAATCCCGGGCGTTCGCGGCATAGTGCGTTCCGTTTCGGTTTATGACGGTCAAAGCGTTGTTGCAGGCCAACTTCTTGCTACTTTAAAGAATACTGCAAGTCAGTCGACACAACAGACCACTTCGGCAAGCCGCGCTCTTGGAATATTAGATGCGGAAATAGGCGTTGATGTTGCGGAAAGTATGCTCAGTAATTACAGTATAGCATCACCTGTTGACGGTACTGTTTTGTCGATAAATGCCAAGGTTGGCGATAATGTTACACCGGGTTGTGATACTCCTTTGATGGTTGTTGCCGATATGAGCCGTATGAAGCTTGTAATCAAAGTTGATGAGCTTGATGTCGGTAATATGGAAGAAGGACAAGAGGTTATTGTTACCGCTAAGACACTTCCTGACGAAACCTTCTACGGTGAGGTTACATATGTTGCCGGCGAGGGTAATATTGATGAAAACGGAGTTACAACATTTGATGTAGAAATCACCGTAGATGATACAGAGGATTTAAAAGCAGGTATGAATGTTACCGCAAAGATTATTTTAGAGTCTGCTTCAAATGCCTTGACAATTCCGGAGGACGCTTTGCATAATCCCGACGGCAAGCACGCCTATGTTTTGGTTAAGAACACAGATGACGAAACCGTTGATGTTGACAAATCTATGGACTTTAATGATATGGATTTAGAAAAAGACAAAGAAAATAAAAATAATGGAAAAGACAGGGATTTAAGTAAAGAAAATTCCGAAGAAGGCGAAAACTTCCCTGCCGAGGAGCCACCGAAGGGATGCTCTTGGGTGCGTGTAAAGTATGGCATATCCGACGGAACGAATGTTCAGATTATTTCGGGTCTCAGAGAGGGCGATATCGTGGTTTACAAGCGTATTGACCCATTGCCGGAGTATAATGATGCAGAGCCTGAGGAGAGCGCAGAACCTGATGAGGACTTTGAAAGGGACTTTAATAAGAATATGACAGGGGAAGATAATACGGGTAAAAACTCTGATAATAAAAAGGAAAAAAAGTCAAATTCCCCTGCTTGGATTGATACCAAAAAAGAAGACAAGACGTTAGAAAAGGTAGCCTAATTATATCGAAAGTTGAGGTAAAGATAGTGGCAAAATTGCTTAAAAATCGCAGAATTTTTGGACTTTTGACAGTATGCTTGATGATTGCCCTTGTTTTTTCAATATCCGGTTGCGGTCATAGTCAGGAAACTTCTGCATTTATGAAAAATTGCTTTAAAATTGAATTTGCCGATAGTTTAAGCGCAGAACACGCTGATTTGCAGACTTATCTCTCAGTAAGACCTGACGGTGAAACTGCGGTAAAAGAGATAATGCCTTATGTAAAAGGTGACGTAAAGGTTTCTGTCGGCGAGAATTCGGAGCAGGTTTTAGCAGTAGGTACTTCCGATGAATATTCGCTCGTTGCAAATCTTAAATTCAAAGCCGGAAGATTTTTCTTGGAGAAGGAAGTTTCAAAACGCCGCCGCAGTGCAGTAATAACCGCTTCTCTTGCCGAAAAATTATTCGGCGAAGATGATGCCTTGACACAGGAAATCACAATAAACAATGATGTTTATACCGTTGTGGGTATCATAAAGAAAGGCGTATATGCCACGGCAGATGCAGATGAGGGTGGACGAGATGTTGTGTTTGTTCCATATACAACCGGCAGGGTAGCTTTAAAATCCCCCACTCCGTTACAGTATATTGTAAGCTCTAAAAATAAGGATAAAGCGAAAGAGAATATAAAAAATTATCTCAAATACAAAAAGGTATTAGAAGAAGAATACACAATAAAATAATGGGTTGCTCAGCGCAACCCATTATTTTTTCCTGCTTATTATAACTCTGTCTATGCCGGATAAGTCAGGGAGAATTTCTATCTGCTCAAAACCGTTTAAACGTATTATCTCCGCTACGGCATCGGCTTGATGTATACCTGCCTCAAAAGCAAGAATACCGCCGCTTTTAAGCTTTGCGATTTTTGTTATTCTGCGATAGAATATAAGACCGTCATCACCGCCGTCCAATGCGCATTTTGGCTCAAAGTCCTTTACCTCGGTGCTTAATTCGGCAATGTCACGACTTGGAATATATGGCGGATTTGACACTATGCAGTCAAACTCACTTTCGATACTCTCGTTTAATATATCTGTGTTTAACCATTTAATGCGACTGTCAAGACCTAAATTTTTGCAGTTTATCTTTGCAGTATCAAGTGCCTCTTTGGATATATCCGCTTCCGTTACAATCGCATCTTTCAGGTAATAAGCAAGGCTAAGACCGATACAACCGCTGCCGCAACCGATGTCTAACACAGAAATTTTGCTCTTGGGCAGTCGTTTCAGTAAAGCTTCAACCAGAACTTCGGTATCGGCTCTCGGAATAAGGGTACTGCGGTTTACAGAGAATTCAAGCGACATAAACTCTGCCTTGCCGATGATATATTGAACAGGCTCGCCGCTTATACGCCTTTTTGTATAGGTGAATATCTTGTCTGCGATTTTCTCATCTACCTCAAAATTTTTGCCGATTAGGTCGGTGCGTTTTACGTCCAAGGCATAGGAAATCAGAAGCCCCGATTCAACCTCGGGGCTTTCAATTTGAGCTTCTTTAAGTTCGCTTGTTACAAGTTGTCTGAGTTCTCTGAGAGTCATCTTACCATTTGTCCTCTTCTTTATTCTCCGGTATAACCGCTTTAAGCGCCTCAATCGCAACTTCAATTTGAGAGTCGTCAGGCTCGTTTGTTGTGATTTTTTGGAACCACATACCGGGCTTATTTATTGCTCGTGTGCAACAGTTATCGTGTCTGCCGACAAATTTTATTATCTCATAGGAAATGCCTGCAACAAGGGGAAGAAGGAGAAGTCTTAAAATCAATCTCCAAATCGCCCAAGGCATTTTTACAAAGGCAACTCCGATGTATGGGATAGAAGCAAAAAGCTCCTGCTTCCAGGGTATGATAGAGAAAACCAAAATACTGATTACCATAACTATCAAAAGGAAGCTTGTTCCGCATCGTGGATGAAGTCTTGACTGTACACGTACATTTTCGACTGTCAGGGGAAGCCCCTTTTCATAACAGAAAATAGACTTATGCTCCGCACCGTGATACATAAACACACGTTTTATATCCTTTGTCTGTGCGACAAGGGCAAGGTACAATACAAAAATTGCAATACGCACAATACCCTCAATCAATGTAAGGAAAAACTGACTGTTTATAATCGGATTAAAAAATCCTGCAATAAGTGCCGGCAAAAGCATAAACAAGCCAACGCTGAGAAAGAGAGAAAGGATTACGCTTAAATAAATAACCACATTCATTGCCGCATCGGAGTCGAGCTTCTTTTCAAGCCAGGCTTCAAATTTAGACTGTTCCTCGGCAGGGTTTCCCTCATCGTCAACATCAAAGAACTTTGCGGAAAACATAAGCGATTTTACGCCGATAATCATAGAGTCAAAGAAGTTTACGCAACCGCGAATAATAGGCAGTTTAACAAACTTGCCGGTACGCACCTTGCCAAGCTCCTCGGTTTCTACAATGATTTCTCCGTCAGGCTTTCTTACAGCTGTTGCAATCTTTTTCGGACCTCTCATCATTACGCCCTCTATAACCGCTTGACCGCCGATAGAGGTGCGATGGATTTTCTGGTCAATATCTTTTTTTTGCATTAAAACCACCATCTTTCAATCCCTATTCTAACATACAAATTACATTTTATCAATAGTTTTATAAAATATAATGCAAACACCCGTGATTTATTTTAAAAATTCACTGTTCTGTTTATAGGACACTCCTCGTGGTATTATGTAACTACAATAAATACAAACGAGGTGTTATTATGAAAAAATTAAGGATTTTATGCGATGCAGATGACACAATAGAAAATTTAGCGACACATTGGATTGAGGAGTTAAATCAAAGATATAACAAAAATGTTGATTGCAGAAATCGCAACTCTTGGAATATGTGCGTATCATATCCGGATTTGACGGAAGAACAGGTGCTTGAACCTCTGTATAATGACGAGTTTTGGGAGCGTATAACGCCGATTAGCGATAGTGAACTTTACCTTAAAAAGCTTGTAAGCGACGGACACGAGGTTTTTATCGTCACGGCATCAAATTTGGAAACAAAGTCCGCAAAGGTAAATAAGCTTCTTAAAATGTTTCCGTTTTTAAAGAAGGAAAATATAATCTTTACATATGATAAGCAGGCGGTATCGGGCGATGTACTGATTGATGACGGCGTGCATAACCTGCTTGGCGGCAAGTACAGAAAGTTCTTGTTCAATCAGCCTTATAATGAGGGAATTGACGAAAAGGCGTATGACATAACACGTGTTTTCTCCTGGAAAGATGTGTATGACAAAGTTTGCGCGATGTCGGCATAGATGAAATGCAAAGAACAAATTTTGTCCGTGTTACATCGTAGGGGCGGTCCCTGTGTGACCGCCCGTTTTCTATCTCAGCATATTCAATATTTCCATAACCTCGTCTAATGTGCAGGCACGGTTTATTCTGTCACGGAGCTTCGGGCCGCCTATTATACCTTTTAAGTACCACGCCATATGCTTTCTGCCTTCCTGAATTCCACGCTTTTCGCCTTTATACTCAACCAAAAGTTTAAGATGTTCCTCCGCAACGGAAAGACGCTCATCCAAAGTAGGCGGCGGAGTAATCTTTCCTGTGCTTAAATAGCTTTTTATCTCCCTGAAAATCCAAGGGTTACCTTGTGCGGCTCTGCCTACCATTATTCCCCGGCAGCCGGTGTAGTCAAGCATCTCTTTTGCATCTTTTCCGCTTGCAATATCGCCGTTGCCTATAACAGGAATTTTTACCGCATCAACAACATCTTTGATAATATCTCTGTCGGCTGTACCACTGTAAAACTGCGCTCTTGTCCGACCGTGAACGGTGATTGCCGATGCACCGTTATCTTCTGCAATTTTTGCAAATTCCACTGCGTTTACGGAAAGTTCGTCCCAACCCTTCCTGAACTTTACGGTGACAGGCACATCTACCGCATTCGATACTGCCTTGATAATTTCACCTGCAAGTTCAGGTGACTTCATCAAAGCCGCCCCGTCGCCGTTGTTTGCGATTTTTGGCGCAGGACAGCCCATATTTATATCTACCATAATCGCACCGTGCTTTAAAGCGTCCTCTGCGATTGATGCCATAACCTTTGGCTCATGACCGAAGATTTGCGCACAGACAGGCTTTTCGGATTCCGAGACATCAAGCAAGGTTTCCGTCTTTTTGTTTTTGTAAAGGAGTCCTTTGCCCGATACCATCTCCGTATACATAAGGTCAACGCCAAACGGCTTTGTTATAATTCGGAAGGCTTTATCCGTGACACCTGCCATAGGTGCCAAAAAGATATTACCGCTAAGCTCAACTTTCCCTATTTTCATTTTCCTCACCAAATATATTGTATCATATATGTCAAGAGAGTTTCTTGACAATACTATTAAAAGTTGGTATAATTCAAGTAAATTGGAGGCAGGAAAATGGAATATAATCGTATTGTGGTAAAGGTAGGTACATCTACTCTGACCCACACAAACGGAAAACTTAATTTAAAGCTTTTTGAAACATTGACACGAGTGCTTGCGGATTTAATGAATATGGGCAAGGAGATTATTTTGGTTTCCAGCGGTGCTATCGGCGTTGGCGCAGGCAAGGTAGGTATAGAAGGCAAACCAACTACCACCCGTGAAAAGCAGGCGCTTGCCGCAATCGGACAAGCAAACCTTGTTGCAATATATGAGAAGTTTTTTAGGGCATACAATTACAGTACAGGTCAGGTTCTGCTTACAAAGTCCGTTTTGGAAGACAATGTAAGATACGAAAGTGCGAAGAACGCTTTTGAAACGATGCTTTCTTTCGGCGTAATCCCTATTGTAAATGAAAATGACGTTATTTCCACATATGAGATAGAGTTTGGCGATAACGATACACTTTCCGCTTATGTAGCGGCTTTGATAGATGCGGACCTTTTGGTAATACTTTCAGACATTGACGGATTTTATGACGATAACCCGAGCGAAAATCCAAACGCAAAGCTTATACCGATTATTGATAAGATTGATGACACAATTCGCTCCCTTGCCGGCGGTGAAGGTTCAAGACGCGGTACGGGCGGAATGAAAACAAAAATCAAGGCAGGCGAGATTGTCACCGAAAAAAATATTGATATGATAATTACCAACGGAAGCAGACCGGAGGACTTATATAAGATATTCGACGGTGAGCAAGTTGGAACACTATTCAAAAACAGTAAATAAGGAGATGTTAAAAAAGCCCGGACCGCTAAAAGACAGAAGTGTCTTTTAGCTATGAGCATTTTTAACTATCCCCTAACAAAACAGTGAATATCAGAAAGACTGCGTAGAAGCAATATGCTTTTATGCAGTCTTTTTTTGCGAAAACAAATTTTTGCATTGCGGTCGGGAGCGGCAGACCGAAACCGGGCTTGGGCGATTATTCAATAAAATTTGTTTTCGCATATATGAAATAAAGATTTATATTCTCTAAACTAAAACTTTAATACAACTTCTTAACCGTCGCATAATTATAAATATATAAAACATAAAGTGCGATAAGGATTACAAGTACAATAATTTTTGAGATGCGTTTTTTCGGCAGAAAAGCAATCGCCGCAATAAGCGGAATTGAAACCGACATATATCTTACTGCCGACAAAAGCCAGGTGCAACCCATTGTGATTACATAATAACCCAGAAAGTATATATTAAAGGTCGGCGGCATCTTCTTTACCGCAAAAGCGTATATGATAAGCGAAATAAACATCGTTATAAGTGTCGCAACACCAACATTAAGTCCTAAATCAATTTTTCCGCTTTTGAGCCAGGAAACAGAGTATTCAAAGATATAACGGGCGGTATCAAAGAAGTAGGCGATACCTTGGTTCCAATTTTCGTCCTGGAATGTTTTAAACATAAACGGATTCCCGAAAACCTTTTTATTTATATAAAGATATATAATCGTGCCGAGGGTTGAAATCAGAAGTCCGAACACGGCGTTTAAGACCGTGGGCAGTATCTTTTCTTTTTTCTTTAATTTCCATACAATATCGTATACGGCTCCAATAAAAACAGACGCAAAGAGAAGTATTCCTACCGAGCGTGTAAGTCCCGTAAGGGCGGCAAAAATACCTGCGGCGATATACTCTCTTTTCAGTATAAAATATAAACTGCACAGGGTGAGCAGTAAAAAGAGCGGCTCTGTCATAGGCGAATTAAAGAACACCGAGCCGGGCATAATGGTGCAAATAACTGCCGCAAAAAAGGCAGTGCTTTCGGAAAACCTTTGCGAGATAACCTTGTACATCATTCCGGCGGAAAGACAAGAGCAGACTGCGTTTATAATTATTCCCGATATAAAACTGTCCTTAAAAATAAAATTAAATATCCTAAGCAACATAGGAAACAGAGGGAAGAACACAATAAGCAGTCGGTCATTACCTGTCGCAACATATCCGTTTTGCGCTATTTTGAAGTAGTGCGGCACATCAGTGTCAAGCTTAACCCACGCCCTGCGGTACAACTGCATAAAGGTGACATTATTCGGTGCACCATTGTAAAATTTACTGTATATAAATACTCCCAAAAGTGTTGCAAAAATATGTATAAGCAGTGCGATAAGAACAACTTTCCAAAAGCGATTTTTGTCTTTGGGGTTTAAGTCGTGTGCAAATAATTGTTCATCAAAGAAAGGATTTATAAATGTGGGAACGGAAAGACAAACCACGAAGGAGAATAAAATCGCAATGAGTGAGGAAGAAACTTCCGGTAGCAATGCAGACTTTGCAAGCGTGGTAAGATGCAAAGCATAAATGATTGCCGAGATTAAGGCCACGCCGATAATCACAGGCAGACGCAGTCTTTTGCTCATATTTGCAATAATCGGATTTACCAATGCAAAAGCCGCAAAAATGCCGCCCAGAATTCCTGCCCAAAGAACATTCCTGTGCAAAACAGTGCTTTGAAAGTGACAGTACAGTACGGTGGCAAAAATTATAAATAAGCTGCGCAAGACGGATATGCTGATATCCTTTGCATTATATTTATGTATTATAGGTGTTCTGACTTCATTCATCTATAACAACTCCTTAACTTTATTACGCCGTAGGGGCGTCATCCATCTTGCGAAAAACAAATTTTACATTGCGGTCGGGAGCGGCAGACCGAAACCGGGCTCGGGCGATTATTCAAAAAATTTGTTTTTTGCAAGACACGCATAAAATGTTTCTTCTAAATTCCCTCCGTCGCTTTGCGACATCTCCCTTAAAAAATTATATCAAATAATCTAAAAAAAGTAAATACATAAATCCGAACGGGAAATAATATACTTTACACAGGAGGTATATATATGTGTGGGATTTCAGGATTTTGCAGCTTTGAAAATGATTATACAAGTGATAAAGGAAAGTGGACAGAAGCTTTAAGTAAAATGTGCAAAGCGGTATCATACAGAGGACTTGGCGATTTGTATTCAGATACGAATATTTACAAATCTACTACCTGCCAACTTAAAGATATATGCGTATCGCTTGACGGAGAAATATACAACAAAAATGAAATAAAGAAGTCGTTAAATACAAAAATAGATAACATCTCAGAGTTAATTGCTCTTGCGTATCTGCAAAACGGCATTGACTTTGTAAATATGTTAAACGGCGTATTTGCAATTTCGGTATGGGATAAAAATAAGAAAAGACTTCTTTTGATAAGGGACAGAATAGGTGCAAAGCCTTTGTTTTACAGTATGCAAAATAATGCTATTGTGTTTTCGTCGGAGACTAAGGGACTTTTCTGCCACCCTGACATAAATGCAAGCTGTGATGATGACGGACTGCGTGAAATCTTTGGCATCTGTCCGGCACGAACAAGCGGTAATGGAATATTCAAAGGCGTTTTTGAAGTTAAGTCAGGGCATATTGTGATATATACATCCGACGGTATAAAATCGGAAAAGTATTGGGACTTAAAGGCAGATGAGCATAAAGAAAGTTATGCGGAAACCTGCGAAAAGGTTTTTCATCTTTTGCGTGAGTCCGTTGTAATGCAGACAGAGGGCGAGGACAGCCTTTGCAGTTTCCTTTCCGGCGGACTTGATTCAAGTGTGGTAACTGCCCTTGCGTCAAATTATTTAAGCGGTGAAGGCAAAAAGTTAAATACGTTTTCATTTGACTTTAAGAATAACGATACCTACTTTGAGGCAAACGCCTTTCAACCGGGCCGTGACAGACCGTACGTGGATAAAATGCTGAAATTTTATCCGCTGAATCATAAGTATTTGGAGTGCGACGAGCGTCTTTTGCCTACCTTGGTAATGAAGGCGGTTGATGTAAGGTGTTATCCCGGAATGGCAGATGTAGATGCGTCAATGAACTACTTTTGTGCAGAGGTTTCAAAAGAGTATAGGGTCGCTCTTACCGGCGAGTGCTCCGATGAAATTTTCGGCGGTTATCCGTGGTTTTACCGAGAAGAACTTTTAAATGCTGACGGCTTTCCGTGGTCGTGGGATATTTCTGCAAGAGAAGTCTTGCTTAAAGACGAGGTTATAAAGCGACTTAATTTAAAAGAGTATGTTTACGCAAGGTATTTAAAGGCCATAGATGAAGTGTCGTATCTTGACTGCGAAAGCGGCGAGGAAAAACGCAGACGTGAGGTGTCTTACCTTAACATACATTGGTTTATGCAAACTCTGCTTGAAAGAATGGAAAGAGCAGGCTCTGTTTGCGGACTTAGGGGCAGAGTGCCTTTTGCAGATTACAGGTTGGTTGAATATTTGTATAATGTTCCTTGGAGTATGAAGTATAAGGACGGTGTGGAAAAGGCGCTTCTTCGCAGTGCGTGCGGCGAGCTTCTGCCCGATGAGCTTTTATATAGGAAAAAGAGCCCCTTCCCCAAAACCTATGACAGAGGCTATACGCAGGTGCTTGGCGAGGAATTATATAAGGTTATAAATGATAAGTCGGAGCCTATAAACGAATTTTTGGACAAAGAAAAGACGGAAAGATTTATCCTATCTCCCGGTGACTATGGCAGACCTTGGTTCGGTCAGCTTATGGCAGGGCCGCAGATGATGGCGTATATGCTCCAGGTAAATAAGTGGCTGAAAGAGATAAACGCTTGACAGGAAGAAAAATATGTAGTAAACTGAATTAAAGACAGTTCGCGACCATCCTGTCTATAAACAAAACTATGGAATATATCAGATAAACGGAAGGGCGCAATTTTTGCGTCCTTTTTTAGGTGGTTTTATGGAAAGATTAAAAAGAGAGTATTTAGATTTAAAGCTTTTATTAAAATCTGTGCCGACGGCGGTTACGGTCATTTTTGTTATGGGCGTGTTCTCTATGAACTTGCTTGCCAACAAAAGCGTTAATTTGCCGTTTGATTGGCTTGCTTTTGACGCAGGCACAATAATATCATGGATTGCATTTTTGATTATGGATGTTATCACTGTATATTTTGGAGCAAAAGCGGCAGTAAAACTCTCTGCTTTTGCGGTCGTTATCAACTTGCTTTTTTGCGGTTTTTTGTTTTTGGGCAGTATAATCCCGGGCAGGTGGGGCGAAGCTGATACCTTGGTATATGCAGATGTGATAAATAATGCTCTCGACCGAACATTCGGCGGTACATGGTATGTAATCGTGGGCAGTAATGTTGCGTTTCTTGTTTCATCTTTGGTGAATAATCTTACAAACGCCGCCCTGGGACGAGTGTTTAAAAAGAAGACGAAGGGATTTTCGCTCTACGCATTGCGTACATATTTATCAACAATAGCAGGACAGTTTGTTGATAATTTCGTCTTTGCCTTAATTGTAAGCCGAATTTTCTTTGGCTGGACATATCTGCAATGTGCAAGTTGTGCGTTGTTTTGTATGCTTTTTGAACTCCTGTGTGAAATCTTGTTTTCGGGCATAGGTTACAGAATTTGCAAGAGCTGGAAGGCAAAAAATATAGGAGCGGAGTATTTTAAAACCAAACAGATGGATTAAAGGTTAAAAACCGATATGTAATCAAAATCTTTAAAGTTTACATTTATTTTAAAACTATTGACTAATAATAAATTATCGTGTATAATGATAAGGTATTTGGTTTTAATCTGTATACACGTTTTTTGATTATGTATTTATGTTTTAATTTGTATTTCAAAAATTTATGATAGGAGGTGCTTAAGATAACTACTTGGATTATTATAGCGATAGCTGCGGCTGTTGCAATTATAGGAATGTTTATTACTTTCAGATGCGGATATTCGTACAGAAGAAAGATTGCAGAGCTTAAAATCGGCAGTGCCGAAGAAGAGGCTCAGCGCATACTGGGCTCTGCCACAGAAAATGCAGAAAAGGACGCCGAGAACATAAAAAAAGAGAAGTTACTTGAAGCTAAAGAAGAAATACATAGGTCAAGAAATGAACTTGATAAGGAGATTAAAGACAGAAGAAACGATCTCCAAAGACAAGAAAGACGTATACAGCAGAAAGAAGATGCCCTTGATAAAAAAACGCAAAGCATTGAAGAAAAGACAGAACAACTCCAACAAAAACTTGCAGAGCTTGATGAAGCAAAGGTGGAGGTTGAGCGTCTTAAAAACTTGCAGCTTGCAAGACTTGAAGAAATCTCTGATTTCACCGTTGCTCAGGCAAAGGATATGCTCCTTAAAATGGTTGAGGACGACTTGACTCACGAAAAGGCATTGCTTGTAAAAAATATTGAGGAACAAGCAAAAGAAGAGGCAGAGGAAAAGGCGCGCAATATTATCACAGGTGCAATACAACGCTGTGCCGCAGACCATGTTACCGAAACTACTGTATCGGTTGTAAACTTGCCTAATGACGAAATGAAGGGCCGTATTATCGGACGTGAGGGCAGAAACATTCGTACCATTGAAACCCTTACGGGTATCGACTTGACTATTGACGATACACCGGAGGCGGTTATCCTCTCGGGATTTGACCCTGTACGCAGGGAAATCGCCCGCAGAACTATTGAAAAGCTTATCAGTGACGGACGAATTCATCCGGGCAGAATTGAAGAAATGGTCGAAAAGGCTACCAAGGAAGTCGATAATATTATCAAGCAGGAGGGAGAGCGTGCAACCTTTGAAACAAATGTTCACGGTATCCCGAATGAAATTATCCGCCTGCTCGGCAGACTTAAATACAGGACAAGCTATGGTCAGAATGTCCTTCAACACTCTATTGAGGTTTCGCACATTGCAGGACTTATGGCGGCAGAGATTGGCGCAGATGTTACTCTTGCAAAGCGTGCAGGCTTGCTCCACGATATAGGTAAGGCGGTAGACCACGAAGTTGAGGGCTCTCATGTTACCATCGGTGGCGACCTTGCTAAAAAGTATAAGGAAAATGACAAGGTTGTTCATGCAATCCTTGCCCATCACGGTGATATTGAACCTAAGACAATCGAAGCGTGTCTTGTTCAGGCAGCAGATGGCATATCTGCGGCAAGACCGGGCGCAAGATGTGAGAACTTGGAGTCTTATATCAAGCGTTTGGAGCAGCTTGAAGAAATTGCAAATTCATTCAATGGTGTTGAACGTTCGTTTGCAATTCAGGCAGGTCGTGAAGTGCGTATTATGGTAAAGGCAGATGCAGTGAATGATGATGAAACAATCTTAATGTCTAAGGAAATCGTTAAGAGAATTGAAAACGAGATGGAGTATCCGGGACAGATCCGGGTCAATGTCATTCGCGAGACACGCAGCACCGAATTTGCCAAGTAAACACCGGGAGCGAGAAACCGCTCCTTTTTAATTTGCTTGACGCTTCATGCGACAGGGCATATAATGTAGAAAGACTTTCAGGGAAACAGGAGAGATG
>JAZLIC010000088.1:0-5037 GCA_045617225.1 Clostridia bacterium | reverse complement strand
GGCGGCATAATGAAAGAAAATTTGTCCGAAGAAGAATTATATAACGCTATACATTACCAACTTGTAGCAAGCGCATCTGTAACAAAAATTTGCCATAGCATTATACCTGATGCAAAAGTCGGTTGTATGATTTTAGGCGTGACAGTATATCCCTTAACGCCAAATCCCGATGATATAATCAAAACAATGCTCAGGGACAGGGAAACATATCAGTTCGCTTTTGTCCATGCAAGAGGTTATTATCCGTCTTATTTGACAAAGTATTTTAAGGATAATAATATCAGGCTTGATATAACGGAGGAGGATAGAGAAATACTGAAAAACACAGTTGACTTTATCTCATTCAGCTATTATTCAAGCATTTGTGAAAGTGCCGACGAGAACAAGGATATGACCGGCGGAAATCTTGCGAAGGGGTTTATAAACCCATATTTAAAATCCACGGATTGGGGTTGGCAAATTGACCCCAAGGGCCTTAGATACACTCTTACAAAGCTTTATGATATGTTTCAGCTTCCGTTGTTTATCGTGGAAAACGGTCTTGGCGCAAATGATGTTTTAAAGAATGATACAGTAGAAGATGATTATCGGATAGAATATTTAAACGACCATTTGGTTGAGGTTGAAAAAGCAATAAAAGACGGAGTTGAGGTAATGGGTTATACCTCGTGGGGATGCATAGATATAGTAAGTGCATCGACTGCCGAAATGAAAAAGAGGTACGGCTTTATCTATGTTGACAGAAATAACGACGGAAGCGGCACTTTGAAACGCTATAAAAAGAAATCCTTTGAATGGTACAAAAATATTATAAGGACAAATGGCGAAAGCCTTAAAAGATAGCAAAAAGGCAACCGATAAAGGCTGCCTTTTTGCTATTTATAAAACTTATATGTTGTAGTGGTATCGTATTTTTCGCCTTTTTTGAGTATTCCGCTTGGGAAGTGAGAGTTTTGCGTAAAGTTCGGAAATGCTTGCGTTTCCATACAAAGCGAGCATTGAGAAGAATATATAACTCCGTCTTTATAAGCGAGTTTTTCCTTATTTACAAAGTTTCCGCTGTATAATTGAACGCCCGGAGCATCTGTATACATCTCCATTGAAACACCGCTTTTATCGCCGACGAGCTTTGCGGCTAATCTGTATCCAAAACCGTCAAGCACAAGATTGTGGTCTAAACCGCTGCACAAAAGTATTTGTGCGTGCGTTGAGTTTAACGCTTCTGTCAACTTGTGTGCCTTTCTGAAATCAAATGGTGTGTTTGATACAGAAAGTACCTCACCATACGGTGCATTGGTTTTGGCATTCGGAGTATAGAAACTGCTTCTTAGCCATAAGGTGTGATTATGTATGCTTCCGCTATCGTGACCGTTAAGGTTAAAATATGAATGATTTGTCATATTTAAAAGGGTGTCGCTGTCCGATGTGCCTTCGTAATGAATTTTAAGTGAGTTGTCGGCAGTTAATGTATAAGTGACTTTTACCTTAACTTCACTCGGAAATCCCTGTTCGCCATCGGGACTGGTGTATGACAGTATCAATGAAGGCTCAACATCATCACAGATACTGCAATCCCATATTTTTTTGTCAAATCCATCGGGACCGCTATGAAGATTGTTGCCATTATCGTTATCCGGAATTGTATATGTTTTGTCGCCAAGCTCAAACTTTGCACCAACAATTCTGTTGGAGTTTCTTCCGACAATCACGCCAAAATAATCACCGTTATTTAAGTAATCATCAAAGCTATCCATACCGAATACCATATCAATTCCGCAGAATGTTAAGCTTTTTATTATACCGCCATAGTTTAGTATTTCTGCGGATAATCCGTTAGAATTATCAAGAGTATACTGATATATTTCTTTTCCCTCGTGTGTTCCGATAACTTCTTTTTTTATCATATTAACCTCCTATATAAAACAAGTTTTTCGGCCGTTGTCGCACCTGCGATAATAAATAATGCTGAAAAGCGCCAATAGTATATAAAATACGCTCATTTGCTTCCACCGCGTATGAACCAAAGAGGAATGTGCCACAGCGTCCAAACGATACCGTTGAACATAGCTCCTTTTATTATTCCGTATTCTTTGGCTTGATTACAAATTAAAATCCTCCGTGTTTGCCCGATAGAGCAAACATAATTCAAAAAAGTCTCTTTTGTCGGTAGACAAAAGAGACTTTTTGTTGGTCGAGGTGACAGGATTTGAACCTGCGACCCCTACGTCCCGAACGTAGTACTCTACCAAACTGAGCCACACCTCGAAAACAACAATAGTGATTATAGCACGCTATGCAGTTATTGTCAAGGCTTTTTTGACTCATATATCAATTTTTCGATTAAATATTAGAATATAGACCTGCTTCAACTAATTTTTTAATCTCGCTTCTTACATATGGTGCATCTTCTGGGTAGGTTACACCGAGCCAGCGTACGTTAGTTTCGATAACCTTTACGGGAGTATTTTTAGTCTTAATTCTCTTGTCGATAATCTCAGGCAAAAGGTACTCTGTCTTAGGCTCGTTGAACTTATCTTTTAAGAATTTAACAAATTCCTCGTCCAAGAATTCCAAAACCCCCGGGTCCAATCCCCACATATTCATAGAAACGATTGTATCATGAGGAAGCGTTGTATCGAAAGGAATATCCTTACATTCCTCAATGCTTGTTAAAATTCCGTTTTCAACCGTGCAAACGCCTCTTGTAACAGAACCGTTCTCAGAGAGTGTGTTGCCGAGCTTATAGCCTGCAAGGCACATACCGTCTTCTGTAGATAAGAACTTATACATATCATCATATACGGTTGTTCCGTAATAGTCATCTGCGTTAATTACCAAGAAAGGATTTTTGATTGCATTTTTCGCACAAAGGATAGCATGTCCCGTACCCCACGGTTTTTCTCTTCCGTCAGGAAGTGTAAAACCTGTCGGCAAATCCTCTTTCTCCTGGAAAGCGTATTCAACATCAATCATTTTCTCAATTCTTCTGCCGCATACATCTCTGAACTCTTTTTCAAAGTCGTGTCTTATTATGATAACAGCTTTTTCAAAGCCTGCCCTTTTTGCATCATAAACAGAGAAATCAATAATAATTTCACCATTAGGGCCCATCGGCGCCGCCTGTTTAAGACCTCCGAATCTGCTTCCCATACCTGCCGCCATAATAACTAATTCTGCACTCATTTTAACTCACCTTTCTATATGTATTATTTTTTAAATATCCAAAGCTTACTGAAAATATAGTTAAGAATAATAACAATTACATTTACAAAAATCTTTACAATTCTTGAATCAAATCTAAACCGTGTTACTCCGTATTGAAGCATAAGTTCTGCCATAATAAGAGTGAAAATTCTTGCCGCAAAAAATTCCGTAACTTCTTTTAACACATTTTTAAATCCTGACGTTTCACTCTTGAATACATACTTGCGATTTGTAACATATGCAAATATGATTGCAAGGGTAGTCGCAAAGACACTGCAAGTGTGCATTAAAACCGGATTGTTGTCTAACGAAAATATTGAGCCCAAAATCCAAAACACACCTGTATCAACCAAAAAAGTACCAATACCAAAGACAACATATAAAATCATCTCTTGATACTTTAAATAAAAACTCTTAATGTAAACCACCACCCTACCCAATCTATTATACCATTTATCATTTAATTGTCAATAATAGATAGGTATTATAAATTATAAATATAAATTAAAATTTTCTATTTATTTTTGACGAAATTTGTGCTATAATCATAATATACTTAAAAATAAGGAATGTGATTTAATTGTATATACTTGCTATTGAAAGTTCGTGTGATGAAACTGCGGCAGCAGTTGTAAAGGACGGCACAGAGGTTATATCAAATGTAATACACACTCAAATATCTATCCATAAAGAGTATGGCGGCGTAGTGCCTGAAATAGCTTCAAGACAACATATTGAGCATATCTCTCAAGTTGTAAAGAAGGCACTTGACGACGCCAATATGACATATAACGATATTGATGCTATTGCGGTAACCTATGGCCCCGGATTGGTTGGTGCGCTTTTGGTTGGTGTTTCTTATGCAAAAGGTTTAGCTTATACCCTTAAAAAGCCGCTTATACCTGTCCATCACATAAAAGGTCACATATGTGCCAATTATTTGGAAACTCCGGAGCTTAAACCTCCTTTTGTGTGCCTTGTTGCATCGGGAGGTCACAGTCACATTGTATACGCAAAGGACTTTACCCAATATGAGGTTATGGCACACACCTGTGATGATGCGGCAGGCGAAGCTTTTGATAAGGTTTCGCGCGTGCTTGGCTTTGGCTATCCGGGCGGCCCTGCAATACAAAACGCGGCCCTTAAAGGTAACAGTGATGCAATACACTTTCCGAGAGTTCATGCAGGTGATACGGGTATAGATTTCAGTTTCAGCGGCGTTAAAACTGCGGTCCTTAATTATATTCATAATGCTAAGCAAAAGGGCGAAGAAATAAACCCGTTTGATGTTGCGGCATCTTTTCAGGAAGCGGTTGTAGATGTATTGTCAACCCATCTTATAAAATGTGCAGAAAAAAAGGAGTGCAATCAAATTGCATTAGCCGGTGGCGTAGCCGCAAATGAGCCACTGCGTAACAGAGCAGAGGAGCTTGCAAAAGAAAAAAATATGACGTTTAATTGCCCAAGACTTTTGCTTTGCACCGACAATGCGGCTATGATTGGAAGTGCCGCATATTTTGAGTATAAGTATAATAATGCTGTGGCAGACTTAAATTTAAACGCAATGCCGAGTTTGAAACTCTAATGTTTGATAAAAGTTCTGTGGAATGTGTGGAAAAATGCAAAATACGCGAAAAACCACCAAAATTTCTGTGGATAACTCTGTGGAAAGTGTGAGTAGTAATGATTTGGTAAACGAGTTGTAAAGTTTGAAGTAAGAATATAGAAAATAATTTTTAAAAATAACTTGACAAGAGGCGGTTTTTCTGCTAATATAGTACAAGTGTTTTGAAGGCACATATATTTGGCGGTATAGCTCAGTTGGCTAGAGCA
>JAZLIC010000087.1:0-17173 GCA_045617225.1 Clostridia bacterium | reverse complement strand
TTCTTCCATAGTTTTTTAGCCTTTCATCAAATTCTTCAAGCCGAATTTAACCATTTCCTCAACGGAACCGGTAGCACCCTTTAAGGCGTCTTTTGCCGCCTGTGCAGAGTAGCCGAGGACAACCAATGCGGAGATTGCTTCATCATCAATGTCAGCGTTTTTGTTAAAGACATCTTCCGCAGGGATATTGTCAAGCTCTACACCCTTAAACTTGTCTTTAAGCTCCAAAATGATGCGTTGTGCGCCCTTTGGGCCAAGCCCCGGAGTGTTTGAAGATAAATATTTTGAGTCGTTGGTAACGACACAAAGAGCAAATTTTGAAGGCGAAATATTGGATAATAAATTTTGTGCGGTCTTTGCACCAACGCCCGATACACTGAGTATCATCTTAAAGAGGTTAAGCTCCTCCACGGTTGCAAAGCCGTAAAGGTCAAATATATCGGAAGCGGTCTTGATGTGAAGATAGGTATATAATTGGGCAGGTGTACCAATATCACCCAAAGCTTCAAGAGAAGGGCGAGTAGAGTATATCTGATAACCTACACCGTTTGCATCGATTACCGCAAAGCTATCGGTTTTTTGTGCTAATTTTCCTGATATATAATAAAGCATAACTTCCACCTCATTATAGATTATAACAAAAATACAAATAATAATCAAGCATCTGTTTAAAATATCAAAAAAGTTTTCCAATATACTTGACAGTTTATGCCTTATATGGTATTATAACTGAGTTATAAATTGCTGCCCTAGCTCAGTAGGCAGAGCACTTCCTTGGTAAGGAAGAGGTCGGCGGTTCGAATCCGCTGGGCAGCTCCAAAACAAAAATCCTGCCAAAAGGCAGGATTTTTAATTTACTCTATACATTTTTCGGGAAGGAGGTTACAAGCTCGCCCATATGCTTATCCAAGCTGTAATCTACTGACTCAAACCGTCCGTCCTCGTAAGAAAACACCGATACAGAGCCGTTTGTCGGCCACGGAGTATCTTTTATCATATCTTTTTTGCAAAATGCCATAAATGCCCTAATCGGCGTTGCGTGGGTAAATATCGCCACGGACTTTCCTTCATTCTCTTTTGCAATTTCTTCTACTCTCTTTGAAACCCTTTTTTGAAGGTCTGTAACGCTTTCGCCGTTATCGGGGCAGGCCTTGTCAATATCGCTGAGCCATACGCCATAGGTATCCTTAAAGGTTTCCTGTATATAATCGTAGGTATTGTTTTCCCACTTACCGCCTCTGATTTCTCTTAAAAGGCGGTCGGGAATAATCTCTAAATTAAAAATTGCCCCTGTATGCTCTGCGGTTTGATAAGCCCGCTTTAAATCGCTTGCATATATTTTGTCTATTTTAATATCCTTAAAGAATTCAGCCGACCGTTCAGCTTGCAGATGTCCTTTCTCTGTCAAGGGGAAGTCGCTGTTTCCCGCAAAAACTTTACTGTTGTTGGCCTCCGATTGACCGTGCCTTATCATATATATTAAAGTTTTCAAAAACACACTTCCTTATTTATTGCTTTCAAGAGCCATTATCTTATTGACTCTGCGCTCGTGTCTGCCGCCCAAATGCTCGGACGCAAGGTAAGCTTTTACAATTTCAAGTCCTAAATCAAGACCTGTTATCCTCTCTCCCAAGCAGATAATCTGTGCATTGTTATGCTCTCTTGCCATTCTTGCGCTATATGTATCGGTAGTGTGTGCGGCACGTATTCCGTCTACTTTGTTTGCCGCAATGCTCATACCGATACCGGTGCCGCAGATAAGTATGCCCGTATCCGCTTCGCCGCTTACAATGCCCTTTGCAACTGCCTCGGCAATATCAGGATAATCCGCAGGCACACCCTCTGTTGTGCCGTAGTCCTTAAAGGGGATATTCTCTGCTTTTAAATATTCTTCGATATATGCTTTTAAATTAAGACCGCCGTGGTCGCAGCCGATTGCTATCATTTATTTATCCTCCAAATCTTTTACATCATCGGGAATGGCCTCATCTTCGGCAGGTCTGCTTCCCTTTAAGATTTTAAATTCGCCGATTTTATAGGACTCTATGCGAGAGTCATCACCGTTTGAGAACTTAACCTTGATAATGCCCTTTAATGTGGCAACATCAATTACAACCCCTTTGCCGTCGGCGGTTTCAACCATACTTCCCTTCATCGGAAGTTGTTTTAGCATATCATCATATGCGTTCTGCTCATATTGCAGGCAACACATAAGTCTGCCGCACGCACCTGAAATCTTGGTGGGGTTTAAGGATAAGCCCTGCTCCTTTGCCATCTTTATTGAAACCGGCCTGAAATCGTCTAAGAAGGTACTGCAACACAAAAATCTGCCGCAGATACCAAGGCTTCCGAGTTGTCGTGCTTCGTCACGGACGCCGATTTGTCTAAGCTCTATGCGTGTACGGAAAATATTTGCCAATGACTTTACAAGCTCACGGAAGTCAATCCTTCCGTCGGCAGTGAAGTAAAACAAAATCTTGCTTCTGCCAAATGTATACTCTACATCAACAAGCTTCATATCAAGCTTATGCTCCGCAATCTTTTTGTTTGCGATTTCAAAGGCTTCTTTTTCAAGCCTTTTATTTTCTTCAAGGGTTTTAAAGTCCTCCTCGGTTGCAATTCGGACAATCTTTTTAAGAGGCTGGAAAATTTCCTCCTCTTTTACTTCTTTATTTGCCGCAGAAACACGCCCCATTTCAAGACCGCGGGCGGTTTCAACGATAACCATATCTCCCGTTGACAGCTTTTTGCCGTCAGGGTCAAATGAGTATACCTTTCCGGCACTGTTAAATCGTACTCCTATAATTTCTACCATGTATTTCCTCCCTGAGTTCTGTCGCCATACAAAGGCAGGCAACAGAATAATTTGCGTTTGCGGCAATGATGCCTTCATACTTAACAACTGCTTCTAAGCAGGACATAGGTGCCGTCTTGGTAAGCTTTGCCGAAAACGATGCAAGAATATCTGCTTTATCAGCATTTGTGATTTTTGCATTCTTGCCCAACTGCTTTATGTGCATTAAATCTAAAAACCAACTTTTTAGTGTGTCAAATATTAGCCCTGTCTTTTCTTTGTTCTTACCCAAGAATTTGACAAGGTCGTATACGCTTTTATTACCGCCGCCCGAGAGAGCGCACAGGTTGTCAATCAGTTCGGTGCGGAGAGCGTCCGCCTGAGTATCCTCAATCAACAAGAGGGCTCTGCCGATACTGCCGCCGCTCATACAAGCCTTTACCTTGACGGAGCTGCCTGAGAGGTCGGTATTTTCCGTTAAGTAATCCTCTACCTCGTCTGCGGCAAGTGGATGAAGGCGAAGAAGAACTGCACGGGAGCGGATAGTCTGCAAAAGTGCATTTGCATTCTCTGCCAGAATTATAATGGTGCAGTACTCAGGAGGTTCTTCAAAAACTTTAAGCAAACAGTTTTGCGCCTCAATGCCCATTAAATCGCCGTGGGGTAAGATATACACCTTTTGTTTTGCCAAATACGGCTTTACATACACATCTTGCCTCATTTGCCGAACAGAGTCAATCGAAAGGCCGTCTTTCTTTTTTTCTTCGCCATAAAGAGCGTTTGTTACGGTGATAAGGTCAGGGTGTGTTTCGCTTTCGATGCCTAAAATTGCTTTTGCAAAAGCAGTTGCCAAGGTGTACTTGCCAACGCCAAAAGCGCCTTCAAAAATGTAGGCGTGTCCGATATGACCGCTTTGTATTGCGGCTTTTAAAAGACGAACTGCCTCTTTGTGGCCCCATACCTTATCAAAGCTCATACCTTCACCTCAATCAAAATGCGATTGCCTTTGAAATATAATCTACCAAATCGTCAATTTTTACGCGTTCCTGTTCCATACTGTCACGGTGGCGGATTGTTACGCACTTGTCCTCCTCGGAGTCAAAGTCGTAAGTAATGCAGAACGGTGTACCAATCTCGTCCTGGCGGCGATATCTCTTTCCGATAGAGCCTGCCTCGTCATACTCGCAAACAAAGGAGCCGGCGATTTTTGCATATACTTCACGCGCACCGTCGGAGAGCTTCTTGGAAAGCGGCAGAACTGCCGCCTTTACAGGTGCCAAAGCCGGGTGGAAGTGCATAACTGTACGCACGTCATTCTTCTCTGCGTCAACTATCTCCTCGTCATAGGCTTCAACCAGAAATGCAAGTGTAACACGGTCTGCGCCAAGTGACGGCTCGATACAATAAGGAATATACTTCTCGTTTGTTTCCGGGTCGGTATAGTCAAGCTTTTCGCCACTGTGGTTACTGTGCTGGGTTAAGTCAAAATCAGTTCTGTCCGCAATACCCCAAAGCTCACCCCAACCAAACGGAAAGAGGTATTCTATATCTGTTGTGGCGTTACTGTAATGTGAAAGCTCCTCCGGGTCATGGTCACGGAGCTTTAAGTTTTCCTCTTTGATATTAAGCGATAAAAGGAAGTTCTTACAAGCGTCTTTCCAATATGCAAACCATTCAAGGTCAGTGCCCGGGTTGCAGAAGAATTCAAGCTCCATCTGTTCAAACTCACGGATACGGAAAATAAAGTTACCCGGAGTAATCTCGTTACGGAAGGACTTGCCTACCTGTCCGATACCGAAGGGGATTTTCTTTCTTGTGGTGCGTTGAACATTCTTAAAGTTTACAAAGATACCCTGTGCGGTTTCGGGACGGAGGAAAAGCTCACTCTTGCTGTCCTCGGTTACACCCTGGAAGGTCTTGAACATAAGGTTAAACTTGCGGATGCCGGTAAAGTCGTGCTTGCCGCAGTTAGGGCAAGCGATGTTCTTTTCTTCGATAAATGCAAGCATCTTTTCTTCCGACCAACCGTCGGCAGTTTCGCCTGTTGTATCTTCAATCAGTTTATCTGCACGATAACGTGTCTTACATTCTTTACAGTCCATAAGCGGGTCTGAAAAGCCGCCTACGTGTCCTGATGCAACCCATGTTTCCGGGTTCATAAGTATTGCTGCGTCCAAGCCTACATTGTATGGACTCTCCTGAATAAACTTCTTCCACCAAGCACGCTTGATGTTATTCTTAAACTCTACCCCAAGCGGACCGTAATCCCAAGAGTTTGCGAGGCCTCCGTATATTTCGGAGCCGGGATATACAAAGCCTCTGCCCTTGCAGAGAGCAACAATCTTTTCCATTGTTTTTTCTGTGTTGTTCATATATTTATCCTCCTAAGTTTAAGTTCGTTTTTATGCACCAATAAATTATATCACAAAAATTCGTATCGGTCAAGTTTCCCGTTCTCTGCCCTACAATGTAGGGGATGGCGTCCTCGACATCCCGAAACCCTTATGTGGTCGGCAATGAAAAATTTTTAAAAATACGGACAGGCTTCGACAGAAAATAATACTCTTAAAGGATATAATGGAAAATGTTACCAATATGTTTTAGGAGGTATGACTATGTCAAAGCTAAACGCGGTGCCTGCCCGGGTGGCAGGGAATGTGAAAGTCAGGAAAGGTGTGAAAGAGGGGCTTTTGCCATACGATTTTGTTCTGTATGGTGCGGGATTTCTTTTTACACACGCTGTTCCCCTTCCTTATCTTGCGCCGTTTGGGTTGTCGGTTTTATCTATGGAGAAAAAGCTTTCCTTAAAGAGTCTGTTTTTATTTTTAGCGGTATGTATAGGGTATTTAAGCCTTGGTGATTTCTCTGTTTCGCTCAGGTATATTGCGGCGGCGACGCTTTATATGGGTGTTTTGATTGCAATGGGAGGAAGGCAGGAATTGTCTGGGATTACAGCAATTTCCGTCACAGGCGGCAGTCTGCTTTTGACAGGACTTGCGACTATGTTTTTTTATGGGTTTCACTTTACTGACATAATTTTGCTTGTCTGTGACGCTTTGCTTATGACCATAGGCAGCATTGTTTTAAGTAAGGGCGGAAACTTGCTTCTTGACGGAAAGATAAGTTCCAAAAGCCTTGACTTTGACGAAAAGCTAAGCGTTTGTATCGTTCTTTGCCTTGTCGTACTCAGCTTTAAGTTCACCATACCGATAGTAAACATTAACGCAGGAAATGTATTGTGTGCGGCAGTGATAATGATACTGTCTGCCATAGGCGGCTTAACCTATGGTGTAGTAAGCGGAATAACAGCAGGCGTTTTAATGGGCTTCGGCAACGACCCGCTCTCCGCCATAGCTTGCTTCGGAGCGGCAGGAATAGTCGGCGGCCTTTTCTCGAAAGGCGGCAAGAAGGGTTCTGTAATAGGATTTGGACTTACTGCACTTGCCTTTGCTTTGTATCTGGGATTTGCGGCGGAGCAGGTATATAGCTATCTTGACATAGTTTTGGCGGTGGGGATAGTTTCTTTTCTGCCGCCGAAGGTGTTTAAAACCTTTGAGGTTATAACCGACTTTTATTTAAGCAAGGAGCGTGATACCGAAAAGCTGTGTGAGCGCTTTAAGGAGCGGCTTTGCGAAACAGCGGAATCGTTTAGGAATTTGGCAGATACTTTTTCGGCAATTTCGGACAAGCAAAAGGGTGGAGATATTAACGATATTTCGGTTATGTTTGATGCTACTGCGGATAAGGTGTGTCACAGTTGCAGAATGGCAAACAAGTGTTGGAGAGAGGACTTTCAGGAAACATACAGGCAGATGCTCAGTCTCCTTGAAATTTTGGAAAACAAGGGTAGAGTCACCACAGAAAATATATCGCCTGCCTTTTTGGAAAAGTGTAAACGACCTTCGTATTTTATAGAAGAAATAAACAGGCAGTTTGAAATATTCAGGATAAATCAGGTGTGGAAGCATAAGCTGACCGAGAACAGGGAGCTTACCTGCGAACAATTCAGAGGGATAGCGGATATAATACAATCAATTTCCGATGATGTAGAGTCCTACCGTGCCCCTGAAAAAAAGAATGAGGAGCGGCTGAATGTCAGTTCGGGTATCGCCCAAGGGCGTTTGGACGCCGAGTGCGGCGACTCACACCTTCTGCACTATTTGGAAACGGGTAAATACATAATAACCCTGAGTGACGGAATGGGGACGGGCAAGAGAGCGGCAAAGGAAAGCCACGCAATAGTGGACTTGCTTAACAACTTTCTCCGTGCAGGCTTTGACAAGACGACGGCGGTAAAGCTCATAAATTCCATTATGGTGATGAAGTCCGCGCAAGAGGCGTTTGCAACGGTGGATATGTGCGTAATAGATTTATGCACGGGCGAAGTGGAATTTATAAAGAATGGTGCAGAGCCGGGATATATAAAAAGAAGCGATTATACAGAGATTGTGCGGTCGACCTCATTGCCGATTGGGCTTATGTCTGTTGTTGAGGTGGAAACCTTTGCGCGAAAATTAGAGATAGGCGATACCATCGTTATGGTAACCGACGGAATAAAAAGCAAAGATGTAAAGAGGGATTGGGTGTATGATATGATAGATAAATCCGACCCTAATATGCCGGCAAAAGAGCTGGCGGACAGAATAATGGAAAAGTCCATTGCCTTAAAGGGTGGTACGCCCGATGATGATGTAACGGTAATAGTTTTAAAGATAAACTAAAAAAAGAGGCTGTTTAAAAACTATCACTCAGTTTTTAGACAGCCGTTTTTTATACGGGGATAGGTAAAAATGTTCATAGCTAAAAGACTTATGGAAAAATCTAATACTATTAGATTTTTCGACAAATTTTATTATTTAAAAACATATTTATATCTTTTCACAATGTTTATATTTATGTTTTCTGTCTTTTAGCGCTCTGGATTTTTTTAACATCCCCTTTTTTAGTTTGTTTTTGATATTGCATCTATAATCGGAGAATAATCCTCGTCCCAGATAAATATTTTATACATTGTCGAGTTTGACGGAATATCAATGCCGTCAAATGAGATTGTATCTGTATCCGGCTTGAATTCTATATTTTTAAATCCTGCAAGACGTCCGTTTTTGTAAAAGCCAATTTTTAAATATGCTTTATCGGTTATCTGCAAAAGGTCGCTACCGATTATATCAATATTCAGCTTGTTATCCTTTACTTTGGAATTGACGGAAAATTTTGTTTCGTTTGTGTAAGCGTATAAGCATAAAGAGCCAAAGTTCCTCGTTTCTTCACTTCCGTCGGGCTTTTTCACAGGTGTTGCAAAGGCGTCATACCAATAGTACGGGAACTTGATGTCGTAATAACTAACGCCGGTATTTACCGCACCAACGTATGTTTCGTTCGGCTCAGTGACCGCATTTTCGGCAAAGCTCTCCTGTGCCTTTTCCGATGCGAGCGCCGGAGTATCGTTTTCGGCGGTAATACGAGCGTATACGCTGAAAGTTTCGGAAACGGACAGAGGTTCTTTAAGCTCCGCAACATAAAAACCGGGATTTTCAAAGGTGATTTTTGCAGTTTCTCCCGGGTCTGCGTTTTTAAGCTCCAAAAAGTCCGCCATAGTGTTGCGGGAAAGATTGACGCCGTCGGTTACGGCAAAGGAATATGTCTGGTTTCCCTGCGGCACATATACGCCGATAGCATTAAGCTCTTCTTTGTCGCTGCTGCCACTGAATGTGGCGGCTCCCCATATTATATTTTGACTGTTTTTAATAACGCTTGTCATACCAAGGGGAGAATGTGTGTACGTCTTATCGTAAGGCTTATAAATATCGTGATATGAAACAATTGTCTTGGCCATATTCTTATCATAATAAGAAACATAGCAATATCCGCCATCGCCGAAGGTATCGCCCCAACTGTTTCTAACAACCCACGCACCTTTGCCCGGAGGGATTGCGCTTGTTGAGAAGTTAGATGTGGGATAATCGTCGTCCCAACCGACTATCGCAATAGAGTGGTTTGTGCCTGAAGTTTTTCCGTTGTAATAGTACGCACCTGTATATTTGTTAAAGTACGGATTTCCGTCGGTAGAACTTCCGGAACCTTCTCTGTATGAATAATACGAGCTTTGCACAATACCGTTTTCCATAATGGCGGTTTTGATTTTGTTCATAAGTGTTTCGTCGGTGCAGTCTAACGATGATTTACTGTCGTTTATGTATTCTATTGAAGAAACCTGTGCGAACGGTTTAATTCCCAAAACTTCCTCATAGCTGTATACGGCTGAATCGTTAAAGGCGCTTTCAAGGACAGGACCGCCGGAGCGCGCATAATACGCAATTGCCATATTTATATTTCCGCCACTTTCATAGGTGAAAGAATATGGATGCGTTCCGTTTTTGTAAAGGCTTTTTGCCATATGGGTGTGTGATAAATTTATATGCGAACCAACTTCGTGATAATAAGCGTCCTCTACTGCCGCAGATGATGCAAATGTCCAGCAGTCGGAAGTGGTGCCCTGGTTCAGAACAGGGTTAAGGTCGGGAATGTGACTGTATTTTCGAGGCAGAGTTTTGTTGTCTTTGGATAAGCTTTGTAGGTGAACTCCTTCCCGTGCAAAGTCCTCGTATGGTATATCCGTGATTGTAATGTCAGGATTTGCAAACGCACTTCCGACAGAAGAAAGGAAGAAAACCAAGCTTAAAAATGCAGTCAAAAAGATTTTTCTCATAAACAATCTCCTTTAAACAATGTACATTTTAGCAGTATATCATAAATTTGTTATATTTTCAACAATTTTTTGAGGAGTATCTTTATTTTAATATATTTGTAAAAGAAAAAGGACTGTAAAAAACGATTGTTTTTTACAGTCCTTTTAAAAACGTCAATTATTTGCCGTTTACGAGATCCTTGAAAGCCTTACCTGCTTTAAATGCAGGAACTTTAGCAGCAGGAATCTTCATGTCAGCACCGGTCTGTGGGTTTCTGCCGGTTCTTGCAGCTCTCTTGCGAACTTCAAAACTACCAAAACCAACTAACTGTACCTTATCACCCTTCTTGAGTGCGCCTTCAACAGCACATACAAAAGCAGCGATTGCAGCCTCAGCGTCTTTCTTAGAAAGGTTTGCCTTGTCAGCAACTTTAGAAATAAGTTCTTGTTTGTTCATAAAATATCTCTCCTTTTAAAATAATAATTTATTTATTTTACAGTTATTTTACTACAACGATATTAAAATTTCCATACTTTTTTTTAAAAAAATATATTTTCGTTATATTACACAAAATTAAGCTTAAAATATCCGCAAAAAAGAGGTCAAAACAGGACTTTTTAGGGAAAATTGCATAAATATTATCCTTGGTTTATCAGCATTTCGTTAAATTCTTGACGGGTAATCAGCACCTGACGAGGCTTTGTGCCTTCATACGGACCGATAATTTTTGCGTCCTCCATCTGGTCAATCAGTCTTGCCGCTCTTTGATAGCCCACCTTAAATCTGCGTTGGAACATAGCTACCGATGCCTGACCGCTCTCTAAGACCATTTCTACTGCCTGCAAGAATAATTCGTCACGCTCACCGTTGCCGCTTCGCATCATACCGGTATCCTTTTCGTCGCCGTCAAGGTCGGCAGAGAGTTGCTCTTTCTCTTTTTCGATATGCTCAATTACCTTTTCGTCATACTCTGCTTCGTATTGGCTCTTGATAAATGAGATAATATCTTCTATTTCACGGTCGGAAACGAAGTTGCCCTGAATACGCATCGGCTTGATTTCACCTTTCGGATTATAGAGCATATCACCTCTGCCCAAAAGCTTTTCCGCACCCGGGGAGTCAAGAATTGTACGGCTGTCAATCTGTGATGCGACCGCAAATGATATACGAGAAGGAACATTTGCTTTAATAACACCGGTTATAACATTTACGGAAGGTCGTTGTGTTGCAATAACCAAATACATACCTGCGGCTCTTGCCAGTGCGGCAAGACTGTTTATTGCGTCTTCGACCTCGTTCTTTGCCGCAAGCATCAAGTCGGCAAGCTCATCTATGATGATAACGATTTCGGGAAGTTTAAGCTCGCTCTCGCCACGCTCCTCCATTAAGTTGTTAAAGCCTTTAAGGTTACGCACCTTGTTATCTCTGAGAAGGTTATAACGGTTTTTCATTTCCGTCACTGCCCAATTTAAAGCCGCCGCAGCATGCTTCGGGTCGGTTACCACAGGGATTAAAAGGTGAGGAATACCGTTGTAGACACCAAGCTCAACCATTTTGGGGTCTATCATTATCATTTTTACCTCATTTGGATTTGCTTTATACAAAATACTTGTAATAAGTGAATTTATACATACACTCTTACCTGAGCCTGTCGCACCTGCGATAAGCACGTGCGGGAATGTGGCAATATCCGCAATAACGCTGTTTCCGCCGATATCCTTACCTAAGGCAAAAGCGGTTTTTGATTTAAAGTTTCTGAACTTCTCGGTATCAAGCACCTCTCTTATCGGGACGGGGCTCGGCGAAGAATTGGGGATTTCGATACCGATTGCAGACTTACCCGGAATAGGCGCTTCCATTCTGATGCCCGGTGACGCAAGGCTGAGAGCGATGTCATCTGTCAAGCTTGTTATCTTTGAAACCTTTACGCCAAATCCCGGTTGAAGCTCAAAGCGTGTAACGGTTGGTCCTTGCGTTATATTTATAATTTCTGCATCTACTTTAAAACTCCTGAGGGTGTCTAAAAGGCGATTTGCCTTTTCTTCAAGTTCCTGCTTTTGTTCCGCACGGCTTTTTTCCTTTGGCTTTGGTTTTTCCAAAAGGTCAATGGGCGGCAACTTATATTGAATAATCCTCGGCATATCGCTGTGTTGCTTTACTTCTTCATCTACTTCATCGGCTAATGTTTCTATTTCGCCCGTTGCCATCTTTCTGCCGGTGGTTACCGCCTCGTCAAGCGGCACACCTGATTTTAAAGCGGATTTTGTCATTGGGTCAAGCTTGTCTTGAAGTTTCGCTTCGCTCGGCGGCTCAAAATCCAAATCGTCAGCGTTGTCGTTTGGAATATTACCGTCCTCATCAGGAAAGCCGGTCAGAACGCCTGTCTGTAAACTGTCTATTTTAAACGGTGCGGGCTCTGCCTGATTTTCTTCGGCAGGAAGGTTGTCAAGCTCTGCCTCGTCGTCCATTTCCAAAACAAATCTTTTCGGTTTTTTGCCCTCGGGTTTATTTTTTGATTCTTTTGAGTCCTCGTCAAAATAATCGTCAAAATATTTCTTTGGCTTTTGAGTTTCCGGCACAACCTCCGTAAATTCTTCGTCGTCAACATCTTCTTTTTCTCTGTGCAGAAAAGTTGTTATTTTTTCGATTATTTTCTTAAATGAAACGCCTGTCAGCATAATGATAAGCGTAAGCTCAACCGCAACGGATAAAATCCAGGTTCCGGCAGGTGCGATAAGAAGCGTTAAGATTTTGCACAGACCGCCGCCGAAAAGACCGCCGCCGTTTTCGCTCATACCTGTTGTGTAAAGGTCGGCTATGTTTTCAAAAAGACTGCCCTGTATAAATTCCGTATCCTTTGAAATAAGGTTTGCAATTACTGCGCCGAATAACATTATCCCAAATAAAATCCATATCTTATAGCCGGTGTTTTTGGATTTTTTATCAAGAAAGATATTTATACCTGTAAGTATTACGATTAAGAAAAGCACTGCCGCCGCCATACCGAATAAGCCGTAGCAGAACATCTTGATATAATGTCCGATTATTCCCGTGGCGTTAGTCATAAAAGTTACTGCCAAAAAGACACCAAAGGCTATTAAAAGGATACCCTTAATCTCGTTGCTAAGTCCTTTCTTTTGTGCCTTTGACACATTTTGCATATCCGAAGCAGTTTTTTTAGGTGCAGAGGAAGTCTTTTTCTGCACAGGCTTTTTATTCTCAACTTTTTTTGGAGCCGCCTTCTTTTTGACGGCTTTATCTGCGGCTTTACCGCCTTTCTTTGAAGTAGCCATATTAATCTCCTAACCTATATTTTCTCAACCTATATTTTCAAATCAGCGTATTATATACCGATAATATTGTATCATATAAAATAATACTTTTGTGTTACAATTTCCTTTCATTTGGTATTGACAAATTTAAAAACAGTGATACAATTTAGATAAAGTAAAAAGGGGGGCTGATGTAAGTCGGCTGAGATTAGGCGTAATACCGCCTTGACCCTAAAAACCTGATTTGGGTAATGCCAACGGAGGGAACATAACCGTATCGTTTAAGAGTTGTGTTCGCACAACTCTTTTCTTGTTTCGGCTCTTTAATGTTGGCGGAGAGGAGATTTTATGAGAAGAACAAAAAAGATTACACTTTCCGCAATGATGGTGGCGGTAGCGATAGTGCTTACGCTTTTGTCAAAGCTTTTGCCGGCGCCGTGGCTTCAAGGCGGCTCCATAACTTTTGCAAGCGCAGTGCCGATAATACTTCTGTCCTTGATTTTGGGGTGGAAATGGGGAGTGCTTGCGGCGATTGCCTTTTCAATTATACAAATGATAACAGGCTTCTATCCGCCGCCGGTTAAGAATGTCTGGTATTTTGCCTTAGTTGTTTTGCTTGACTATGTTGTGGCGTTTGGAGTATACGGCACGGCGGATATATTCTGCAAGATGTTAAGACGAAAAAGCTTTGCAATTCCGTTTTCGGGATTTATTGTGATGACCATAAGATATATCTGCCATATCATAACAGGGGTATTCATCTGGGGCGTATATGCGCCGGAGGGACAACCTGTATGGGAATATTCAATTATATATAACGGTTTGTATATGGTGCCGGAGATTATAATTACCACGGCAGTGCTTGCGCTTTTTGTACCGTTTGTGAAAAGATACGGAGAATAGATTTTATAAAAAATATTGCCACCTCTCAGGAGGTGGCAAAAATATTATAATTTCTTCATACCCTGCGACTTTCCGTCGGCAGGTTTTTTATCATCGTTTGAAGAATTTTTGTTTTTATTTGCGGAGGATTTCCTGAAATCGGTATAGGCTTTTCCGCTTTTAATACCGCCTCTTGCGTTGCCAAGCTCTGTAACGGTGACTAATTGATAGCCTTCGCTTTGCAGAGCAACAATCAATCTTTCGGCGGCTTCTGCCGATGAGCCGTAAATATCGTGCATCAGGATTATATCACCGTCTTTAACCGTTGACATTACATATTCAAAGACGCTGTCTGCGTCTTTAAGCTTCCAATCCAGCGTATCAAGTGACCAGAGAACGACAGGCACACCGCAGAGGGAGTCTGTGGTATCGTTATGCTCGCCGTATGGTGGGCGTAAGCTTTGGGCGTTTATGCCGACTATATCGTGTATTTTACGGTTGGTTTTATCAATCTGCGAAAGCACATCGTCTGCATCAAGAGATGTCAGCCGTGAATGGTCGTAGGTATGGCTTCCGATTTCACAGCCAAGCTCCTTCATACGCTTGATACATTCGGGAGCTTTATCTATACAACTTCCCAAAAGGTAGAAGGTTCCTCTGCCGCCGTTCTTTTCAAAAGCGTCTAAAATCTTTGAAGTGTTTTTCTTGTTTGGCCCATCGTCAAAGGTAAGAGCAACCATCGGCTTATCAGGGTCAATGTTGCGACTGCTGAGCCTCCAACCGTCGGCAAGATATTTTTCAATCTCATTATTAAAGACTTCAACAGTTTCCTCTTTGTCGTCTTTGCTGCGATAGAGGGTTGTGACAACCTCACTGCGGTTTTGGTACCAACCAACCTTGATATAGGCGTTTTTGTCCGCCTTAAATACCACATTGGAGCGTCCGTCCTCTGACCAGACGGTGGTGATTACATCACTGAAGTTTTCATACCAACCCACCTTTGAGTTAGCCTCTACCTCTGACAAGGGTACGCTTTGGCACCTTCCGTCCTCGCTGTACATAAGACGAGTGTCTTTATCCATATCATCGTTTATTACAATTATACCAAAGGCACAAGAAATCAGTATCAGTGCAAATGTTAAAATCACAGATGTTATAATTTTTTTCATCAGTACCACTCTTTCATTGTTATATCTATATTATCATTATATAACAACGGTGTTTATATGTCAAACCTAAACTACGATGCCAATTTGAACCTCGTGAAAAACAAATTTTTTGAATATTCTCGCCTAAGCCGGAATGATTTTTCGGGCGGCCACATAGGGACCGCCCCTATGATATAATATGATGATGCAAATTGCCTAAGGCTTTACATAATTATATATTCCGTCAAAAATCGCCTTTGCAACAGCTCTTTGCCATGCAGAGCTGTTTAAGTTAAGTGCTTCCGTGGGGTTTGAAAGATAGCCAAGCTCCACTAAAATTGCAGGCATATCGGTGCGGCGCAATACCGCAAAGTTTGCCTGTCTTACGCCGTTGTCCTTAGAGCCGAGAGTGTTTACAATGGAGTTTAAGACCGATTGTGCAAGGGCCTCCGCCCTGCCGCCAAAGCGGTATACATAGACCTCTGCACCGTTTGCAGCAGGGTTTACCGAACTGTTGGTGTGTATGCTTACAAAGTAGTTCGCACCCCAATTATTTGCCATATTTGCACGGTTTGAAAGGTCGGCATTTTTGTCGCTTAAAACATTTTCGGTATTATTTGTTCTGTATATCATTGTACTGTACCCTGCGGCATCAAGCAGACGCTTTAACTCTAAGGATACATTAAGGTTTACATTTTGTTCGGTGACACTGTTTGCCACCGCTCCCGGGTCGGGACCTCCGTGTCCCGGGTCAATAAATATTTTTGTAGCCATTATTTCGCCTCCTGCTATATCATATTTTAAAAATGCCGATTTTGTGATAAAACAGTAAAAACATTTAAGAGAACTGTAACGCTGATGTAATACCGATATGTTATAATTTTCTAAGCGAGAATATTTTTTTATAAAAAAAGTATTGCAGAAACCACAACATATTGTTATAATAGTTAAATATGCACGGAAGTTATAGTTGTAGGTTACATATTTTATGTAAGACGGAGGAATCCATATGGAAAAAATGGTGATTTTAGGAGGAGCCAAACTTCAAGGTGAGGTTCATATCAGCGGTGCGAAGAATTCTGCCGTTGCTATTTTGGTTGCTGCCATTATGGTAAATGGCAAGTGTCGTGTTGAGAACGTGCCCAGAGTCAGTGATATATTTGACCTTATGGATATTATAACAGAACTCGGCGGTATCGCAAAGTTTGTGGAGCATAACACCGTAGAAATTGACTGTTCTGATTTAAACGGATATGAGGCAAATTATGACTCCGTCAGAAAAATACGTGCGTCGTCATATTTGATGGGTGCGTTGCTTGGCAGATTTAAGCATGCACGTGTTGCACTTCCGGGCGGTTGTGATTTTGGCGTACGCCCTATTGACCAACATATCAAGGGCTTTGAAGCACTTGGTGCAAAGGTGTGTATTGAATATGGTATGGTTGACCTTGAAGCGGACAAGCTTGCAGGTGATAATATTTACTTAGATGTAGTTTCCGTAGGTGCTACCATAAATATTATGCTTGCCGCATCTTTGGCAGAAGGTGTTACTATTATTGAAAGTGCCGCAAAGGAGCCGCATATTGTTGATGTTGCAAACTTCTTAAACTCTATGGGCGCAAATATTAAAGGCGCAGGAACCGATGTGATTAGAATTAAAGGCGTATCGGAGCTTCACGGCGGTACATACAGTGTTATACCTGACCAGATAGAGGCAGGCACATTTATGATTGCGGCGGCGGCTACACACGGTGATGTGCTTGTTTCAAACATTATTCCCACTCATATGGAGTCTTTAAGCGCAAAGCTTGAAGAAATGGGAGTAGGTATTGAAGAATTTGACGAAGCAATCCGTGTTTATTCAAAGAGCGAAAAGTTAAAAAAAGTAAAGGTAAAGACTCAGCCTTATCCGGGATTTCCTACCGACCTTCAACCGCAGATGCTCACTTTGCTCACTTTGGCAGAGGGCACAAGCATTATGACGGAGAATGTTTGGGACAACCGCTTTAAGTATGTTGATGAGCTTAACCGTATGGGTGCAAATGTTTCCGCAGACGGAAAGACCGCAGTTATAGAGGGCGGAACACGGCTTACCGGTTCGCCTGTATCGGCGACCGATTTGCGTGCAGGAGCGGCACTGATTATTGCAGGACTTATGGCGCACGGCGTTACTGAAATTTATAATCTTAAATATGTCGACCGCGGTTATGAGGACTTTGAAAGAAAGCTTAAAGGTCTCGGCGCACAGGTAACACGCCGAAAGAGTAATAAGGAAAATAAGTTGCGTAAAGCACAATAGGGGATGTTAAAAATGCCCGGACCGCTAAAAACTTTTAGCTATGAACAAACTACACCTCTCGGCGTACCCTATGTACGCCTTCGGGTTAG
>JAZLIC010000086.1:0-9447 GCA_045617225.1 Clostridia bacterium | reverse complement strand
GATGGCTATTTTGCTATAATCTCGATTACAATCCCATCCGAAATTAAGGGTTATCCGGTCACAAGCATTGGAGATAATGCGTTTGAATATTGCAGTCGCATGACAAGTATCACAATACCAAACAGTGTCACAAGCATTGGCAGTTATGCGTTTTACAAGTGCAGCAGCCTGACGAGCATCACAATATCAAACGGTGTCACAAGCATTGGAGATAATGCGTTTAAGGGTTGCAGCAGCCTGACAAGTATCACAATACCAAACAGTGTCACAAGCATTGGCGATGGTGCGTTTAGCGGTTGCTGGGACCTGACGAGCATCACAATATCAAACGGTGTCACAAGCATTGGAGATAATGCGTTTGAATATTGCTTTAACCTGACAAGTGTCACAATACCAAACAGTGTCATAAGCATTGGAGGTGGGGCGTTTGAAGGTTGCAGTGACCTGACAAGCATAACTGTAGATGCCGGAAATAAGAATTATGCGTCAATAGACGGAGTATTGTTTAATAAAGATAAAACAGAATTGATTTGTTATCCAGCCAAAAAAAGCGGCTCAACATATACAATACCTGAAGGTGTCACAAGCATTGGTGATAATGCGTTTAAGGGTTGCAGTAAGCTGACAAGCATCGCAATACCTGAAGGTGTCACAAGCATCGGTGATGGTGCGTTTAACGGTAGCTGGAACCTGACAAGCATAAATGTAGATGCCGGAAATAAGAATTATGCTTCGATAGATGGGGTATTGTTTAATAAAGATAAAACAGAATTGATTTGTTATCCAGCCGGCAAAAGCGACTCAACATATACAATACCAAACAGTGTCACAAGCATTGGCAGTTATGCGTTTTACGAGTGCATAAGCCTGACAAGCATCACGATACCTGAAGGTGTCACAAGCATTGGAAGTTATGCGTTTGACGGTTGCAGTAAGCTGACAAGCATCGCAATACCTGAAGGTGTCACAAGCATTGGAGAGGAAGCGTTTCGTGGTTGCAGTAAGCTGACAAGTATCGCAGTACCTGAAAGTGTCACAAGCATTGGAGATTATGCGTTTTACGATTGTGAAAGACTGAAAAGCGTCACAATACCATATAGTGTCACAAGTATTGGAGAATATGCATTTTATTATTGCAACAGCCTTGAAACAGTTTATTACAGCGGAACGGAAGATGATTGGGAAAATATCGAAATAGGCATCGAAAATGAACGCTTAACATCTGCGAAGATTGTATTTATAGGTCCACCCACCAAAACGACGGTTTCAAACGACGGCAAGACATTTACGATAAAGCCTAAAAAGGTTAAGGCAGGAAAGACGGTAATTCTTGCCCTTTATAACAAGGGTAAAATCGTCGGCTTTGAAACAGCGATATATGAAGGCGAGGAATTGATTTTTACCACCGATAAGGAGTATACGGATGTAAAGGTTATGGTTTGGGACGATTTGGAGTCAATGTCAACGGACTATGAACCGGAGATTGTGAAATAGTTTAAACGGAGCGACAAAATGCCGCTCCGTTTTTGTATGCGAAAAACAAATTTTTCATTGCCGACCGGGAGCGGCAGGTCGGAACCGGGCTTGGGCGATAATTCAAAAAAATTGTTTTTCGGATTTGTGGAAAAAGAGTTGAGCCGTCATTCGAGAGAACGGCAGGAGCTTTTTCCCTGCCCTACAATGTATATGAATAAAATCCACATAGGAACGGGCGACCACATAGGGTCGCCCGTTCCTATGTGGATTTTACGCTATTCTGCAATATCACACCGTAGGGGCGTCCCTGAAGTGGTCGCCCGTTCTTGCCTCCCCTTAATGTTTAAGGGGAGGTGTCGTACTTTGCACGACGGAGGGGATTAGAAGTAAAAAGCAATAGTGAAGATGAAAGAAGTGGACAATATAGACATCGGGTTGGCATACAACAAAATCATATTACTCACTTTCATTTATGTCACAACAATCAACATCAATTATAATATTTTCATCTTCAGTTTCTTGATGATTAGGATTGCTCAACAATGTGTCTTGTAAGGAAACCTTTAGTTTATCGCAACAAGGTTTGAAGGAAGCATATGTAATGCCGCCGCCTATAACTCCTCCCACAACGGGAATTGCCTTTTTGAAGAAACCGGCAAACACTTCTTTTGTCATTTTTACTCCAAACCATTTTGCTACACTTTTTACAATTGGATAAATTGTTCCTTTGGTAAGTGCTGTATTGATTAGTTTTTTCTCAACACCGGATGCGAAAGCTTTTGCCATTGCCTTTATCGCGTTGTTAGCACCGGCTACACCATACATAATACCCAAGCAAATGATAAGAATGTTCAATGTTTCGGAGTCGAATTTTTCACCTTTTGCGGTTGTATCTATTTCAGGAAATCCGTATAAATACATCAATTTCTGTGCAGTTCTCAACATATACCCATAATATTGAATAATATCTGCAGGGATCGTAGCAACCATTGCAGCACCTCCCGGTGTTCCAAGTGCAGTTGATATTCCTGTTACACATGTTCTCTCGAATTTTATTACATTATCAGCAATCAAATTTATTTCCTCAACAGGAATACCGGCATTAGCAGGCGTTGTTGCTATTGCTTGCTCTATTGTTTCTTTTGAATAATTCTTCATCAATTCTTTTGAAAGGAACTGACTTCGGCTTATACTTATTCCGGGCGTTTTTAATCCTAATGTAATTACATCTTCGATGTCAAGTGTTCCGTCTCCGTTTACATCCATTGTTTTAACAACACTATCTTTCGATTTTGTAATTATGTCTTTTGTTTTGTCTGAAACATTTGATGCTATCTTGCCGACATCATTAGTTAAATTGCTAAATTTTTCATTTACTTTTTCTTTTTCAAATTTCATATTACCAATCCTTTTTTTGTAATATAATTTTAACTGTTATTTCTCAGATACCTTATTAGTATCCATATAAGCCATAATCCTCCCGTACATACGGTAAGAATTAAATCAAATAACAATCCTACACAACCTCGTTTTTTTCTGTTCATTTACAAACACCTCTCAAAATTTATTTTGAACATTTTGTTTTCATAATAGCATTTGTAAATTTCGCGATTTTTCTTTTTAAGAACAGATAAAATTAGCCTCATGGCAATTTATCGAGTATTGATTCACATAACTTACCTATAAGTGTAATATTATAGTCTTCATCAAAACCGAAAATTTGAAGTTCATCGCCTACAATTTCTTCTATAATTATGAAATCTTCATCCGATAAATTTTCAAAATTCAGTTTTAATCCAAGTGAGGTCAAGAATCCAATTTCTTCATCTGTTAAGTGTATCTGTACACACCCTTTCAAACTTATTTTTCACCATAGTTTTTCTATATTCATTATTCATTAGAAAGGCAAAATGGCGGTCCTGTGTGACCGCCTTTTTCTATAACAGATATGCTGCGCCGACTGCGCCTGCATCTCCTGCAAGCTTTGAAACCTCAACAGGTACACGCATAATATTTCTTGACCTGATGGCGTTCATCAAGGTGTCGCCCGTGCGTGTTATGCCGCCTGCTAAAATAATAATATCAGGGTCAAAAATGCTTTCTACATTTTTAAGACCGGCAACAACAAAATCTATGTATTCTTCAAATACCTTTTTGCAGACCTCACAACCTTCGTCAAAAATCTTAAAGAATGTTCTTCCGTTAATCTTAAAATCGTTATTGCTTAAATATTCATAAAGCCTACTGCCGGGATTTTCTTTTCCGACTTCTGCCGCACGGCGTACAAGTGCGGTAGCGGAAGCGTACTGCTCGTAGCAGCCTTCTCGTCCGCAGTTGCATTTGCGACCGTTTCGCACATCAATTACCATATGACCTATCTCGCCGAACTCGCCGTTGCCGTGGCAGATTTTACCGCCTATAATTACGCCGCCGCCAACGCCTGTGCCTAAGGTTACCATAACGATATTTTCGTACTTTTCGCCGCTACCCATATGCTTTTCACCGAGGACTGCACAGTTTGCGTCATTATCAATGCAGACGGGAATGTCAATCTGCTTTTCAAGCGCACCTTGAAGCGGATAATTCTTAAACGGAAGGTTATCGGTTGTAACCACATCGCCGTAAATTCCGCCCGGTATGCCGACACCCATGGTGTCAATCTTTATATCCTTTGAAATCTTTTTGTATTCGGCAACTATGTCATTTACGATGCCGTCAACGGACTCACGATTTGTTTCAATAATATTTTGATAAATAATCTTTTTATTCTCGATTACAAGGAACTTTATCTCTGTTCCGCCAACATCAACGCCAAGTCTTATTTTATTCATTTTTGCCCTCCTGATTTAAAAATTCTTTGCCTTTTATATATACTTCTTTAATATTCAAATCCTTGTCTGTAAGAGAGAAGTTTGCCATCTTGCCAACCTCGATTGTGCCCATTTCGTCTAAAATGCCAAGTACCTTTGCAGGATTGTATGACGCCATACGAACTGCACTTTCTATGGGGACGCCACATTCAATCAAATGTCTGCAACCGTCAAACACCGTCTTTGATGCGCCTGCAATTGTTCCGTCCTCCAATCTGCCGAGGCCGTCCTTCACTGTGACGATAAGTCCGCCGAGGGGATATACGCCATCGGAAAGTCCTGTGCAGATAAGACTGTCACTTATAATAACTACCCTTTCATCACCGAACATTTTGTACGCCGCACGAAGCATAGGGTCGGATACATGCATTCCGTCGCAGATAAGCTCTACAAATGCGTCTGCGTCAAGCGCTGCGCCCACAAGTCCTGTTTCTCTGTGCGAAAATGCACTCATTCCGTTAAAGAGGTGTGTGACCAGTGTTCCGCCTGCCTTAAAGCCTTCTGTTGCAGTTTCGTAGGTTGCAGGTGTGTGTGCAAGAGAAACAACAATGTCCTTTGACACTTCCTTTATGAAATCAAGCGAGCCGTCAAGGTCGGGAGCGATGTCGATTATTTTAATCTTGCCTTTCGCAAGCCTGTTATATTCCTTGAATTCGTCAAGGTCGGGGTCTCTTAAGTATCTGCTGTCGTTTCCGCCACGCTTTTCCTGCGTAAGATACGGTCCCTCCATATTTACGCCTACCAAAAGCGCACCGCATTCACTTTCATAATTCCCTGCATTCTCAAAGCATTTTTTAAGCTGCTGCTCATCAACAGGCATACTTGAAGGACAAATTGCGGTAATACCTCTTGATGCCTCAAACTTTGCCATTGTTGAAAGTGCCTCATATGTACCGTCGGTAAAATCATAGCCGGCACAACCGTGGAAGTGTAAATCTATAAATCCCGGCAAAAGCATTAAGTCGCTGTCACCTTCCGTATATTCAATATTTGTTATTATTCCGTTATCAAACGAGATATTTCCCGTATGGAATTTAAAATCATTGCCATAGATTTTGACATTTTCTATTGTCATAACAATACCCCCTCAGTAAAAATGTATTGCTCAAAATACTCCAAAAGTAAGTATATAACACGCAAATTTTTATAACAATGGACAAAACGAGTATAAATATGGACGCTTTCTTATACTTTTGTTTCCTTTGATGGCAGAATGCCGATATATTTTTTATAGATTTTTGTGAAGTAGGACATATTTTCAAAGCCGCAAAGCTGAGCTACTTCGCCCACATTATAGTTACCGCTCCTCAGCATATTTCTGGCGTCGGCACAACGGAGCATATTTACATAATCGGTTATGGAATAGCCTGTTCCGTCTTTAAAGACATGGCAGAGGTAGTATTTACTGTACCCTGTGTTTTTTGAAATATCTTCGGTAGAGATAGGCGAAAGATAGTTTTTATTTATATATTTTACAATTCTCTTTACGGTTTCGGTTTTTTTAGTACTGATTTTTAAAGTGCCTATATTTCCGGCTTCCGAATGTTCACGGTAAAGGGTAGCAATCAGGAGCATTATTTTGGATTTTGCCATTGCCTTATAGTACGGCGGCTTATTTTCAAACTCATATATAATCTCTAAAAATAAGTTTCGCATCTTCTCATCACGGATAAGGGTAATCGCCCTTTTTGTTTCGACATCAATTCCGAATTTAAGACACTCGTCTTTATTTACAATAAGACAATAATGATGGTATTCTCCGCTTAGGTTATGTACAAGGTTGGAGTTTATAAGCACTAAGTCGCCCTCGCCCACTTCAAAACTTTCCGAGCCGACATTTACAACCCCTTTACCCTTTGTAAAGTAAAGAAGTTCAATACTTTCGTGCCAATGAGCAGGAAAGCCCTCTCCGTGAACGGAAAAAGCGTTATTTAAAATAAACGGAAAGTTTTTATCTTCATGCAGATGCTTTTCGTAAAAACCCTTAATCATTTAAATCACCTCGAAAAAGCAAAATAGTGTCAATTATCAGCAAAATAAATCCTTTACATAAATTATATCATGTATTATAATAAAGTCAACAAAATTTATTATGTAAGAAAGAAGGTTTTGGTATGTACAATTTTCCAATAGGTGTTTTGCTTGATTCCTTCCGTGATGAGCTTCCGGTAGCTTTAAAGAAGGCGGCGGCAACAGGCGTTAGCGGACTTCAAATGTATGCTACCTCGGGCGAATTTGCACCGGAGAATTTAAGCGCAGAAAGACGCAAAGAAATTTTAAAAGCGGTAAAAGGTTATGGTATGGAGTTTTCTGCGATTTGCGGCGACTTGGGTATGGGATTTATTTATCCCGAAAAGAACCCGGAGTTTATCGAAAGGTCAAAGAAAATTGTGGATTTGGCACTTGATTTAGAGAGCAATATTATTACTACACATATCGGTGTTGTACCTGCTGACCCAAATCATCCTCGTTATCAGATTATGCAGGAAGCATGCTTTAAGCTTGGCGAATATGCAAGAAGTATGGATGCATACTTTGCTGTTGAAACAGGCCCTGAGATTGCAACAACACTTAAAGGCTTCTTAGACAGCCTTAACACAACAGGCGTTGCAGTTAACTTAGACCCTGCAAACCTTATTATGGTTACAGGCGATGACCCTGTTCAGGCAGTATACACACTTAAAGATTACATCGTTCACACACACGCAAAAGACGGCTTAAAGCTTGGCGATTGTGATCCGGAAGTTGTTTATGAGATTGTTCAGGAGCCGTATCAGGAGGTTAAGCCTGACGACCCATATCTTGAAACACCTTTGGGTGAGGGTGCAGTTGACTTCCCGAACTACCTCAAAGCACTTGAAGAAATCGGCTACCGCGGCTACCTTACCGTTGAGCGTGAGGTTGGCAACAAGCCGGAAGAAGATATCAATTTAGCAGTTAAATTCTTAAAAAATACTATAGCAAAGGCAGGTAATTAAAATGAGTAAAATTAAAGTAGGCGTAATCGGAGTAGGTTCAATATCACAGTTCCACATTAAGGCATATCTTAACAATCCTGATGTAGAGTTATACGCATTCTGTGATATCAACGAAGCACAGCTTAAAAAGAGAGGCGAAGAATTCGGCGTTACACGCCTTTATAACAATGCAGACGACCTTTTAAAGCTTGACGAAATCGACGCAGTCAGCGTTTGTGTATGGAACAGCGCACATGCAGAGGTTACCATTAAGGCATTAAACGCAGGCAAGCACGTTCTCTGTGAAAAGCCAATGGCTCTTACTGCTGCACAGGCAGAAGAAATGAAGGCGGCTGCCGACAAGAACGGTAAGTTATTGATGCTTGGTTTTGTATGCCGCTATGATAACTCTACAAAGGTTATGAAGGAGCTTATCGAAAAGGGCGAGCTTGGCGAAATCTATTACACAAAGGCAAAGTATGTTCGTCGTGACGGTAACCCGGGCGGTTGGTTCGGCGATAAGTCACGTAGTGGAGGCGGTCCTCTTATCGACCTTGGCGTTCACAACATTGACCTTCTTCGCTACCTTGTTGGTAAACCGAAGCCTGTTTCTGTTTACGGCGTAACCTTCCAGAAGTTATACGACAGAAAGAATATCAGATTTAGCCAGAAGTACACATCAGTTAGCCATACAAAGGACGATATTTGCACAGTTGAGGATTTGGCATCTGCGTTTATCCGTTACGATAACGGCGTTGTAACTCATGTAGAGGTTAGCTTCGCTCTTAACACAGACGGCGATACATTCTCAAATGAGTTATTTGGTACAAAGGCAGGCCTTAAACAGGGCGATGACCTTACACTTTATACCGAGCTTAACGATTGCTTGGCAGATGTTAAGCTTAAAGGTAATATGTATCTTGATGACGAGTCAATGTTCAGAGAAGAGCTTGACCACTTTGTTGATTGTATCATCAACGGTACAGAGTGTATCTCACCTGCACAAGACGGTGTTGATATGATGAAGATATTAAACGCAATTTATGAATCTGCAGAAACCGGACATGAGGTAATATTATGAAAATAGCAGTTACTTCTTATAGCTTTTGGAATATGTTATTGTCAGGCAAGATTACATTGCTTGAATGTATCGCCAAGGCTAAGGAAATGGGATTTGATGCGATTGAGTTTGCAGACATAAAACCGCCTGAGGGTATGGAAAGTATGGATTTTGCAAGACAACTCAAAGCTGAGTGTGCAAAGCACGATATTCCTATCTCAAATTATGCAACATCTGCCGACCTTATCGGTTGCGAAGACCTCGATAAGGAGATTGAGCGTTTAAAGCGTGAAGTGGATTTTGCCGCTGAGCTTGGCTCGCCTTGTATGCGTCATGACACAGGCTGGTCGGCAGGTAAGTATCGCACTTTCGATAAAGCACTTCCTGTTATTGCGGACGCTTGCAGACAGATTACCGAGTATGCGGCAACAAAGGGCGTTAAAACAATGGTAGAAAACCATGGAGAGTTCTGCCAGGATAGCGAGAGGGTAGAAAAGCTTTATACCGCAGTTGACCACGAAAACTTCGGTTTGCTTGCCGATATGGGAAACTTCTTGTGTGTTGATGAGGACCCGTGCAAGGCTATCGGTAAGGTTGCACTTTACACATTCTATTGCCATGCAAAGGACTTCCATATAAAAGAAGCCGGAACCGACCCGGGCGAGCAATTCTATGTTACACGTAGTGGTAAATATATTCGCGGTGCGATTATCGGCCACGGAGATGTTTGCATCAAAGGTTGCTTGACCGCACTTAAAGCGGCAGGCTATGACGGATATGTAGCAGTTGAATTTGAGGGTATGGAAGATAACCTTGAAGCTATCAGAATAAGCCTTGATAATTTGAAAAGGTATATATCACAAATTTAATAAAAGACATACAAAAACCTCCCATTTTTGGGAGGTTTTTTGCGTTAAGGCTTTACATTTGCATCAGGGTTGATGTTGCCTTCGATTATACCGTGTGCATCTTCACACGCCTTTATGCTTTATGGGATTAGAACAAGTACATGACTGTTAACATTTCTTCTTCAATTCTTATTGACACACTTTTAATAGCCATAAAATCACTCCAAAATAAATAT
>JAZLIC010000085.1:0-9278 GCA_045617225.1 Clostridia bacterium | reverse complement strand
CCGGCTTGGTTTTCCATAAACGAAACACCTTTTCCTTTTATTGATTTCGCAAGGATAAGGGTGGGTGTACCTTTTGTAGCTTTTGCTTCGTTAACAGCGGCTTCAATTTGCTCAAAGTCGTGTGCGTCAATGGTAATAACGTGCCAATTAAACGCTTCAAACTTCTTGTCAATAGGAGTTGAATTCATAACCTTTGTTATATCGCCATCAATCTGCAAACCGTTAAAATCCAAAAATGCAGTCAAGTTATCAAGTTTATAATGAGCTGCAAACATTGCCGCTTCCCAAACCTGACCTTCTTCAATTTCGCCATCGCCCAAAGCGGTATATACTCTATAATCCTTATTGTCAAGCTTAGCGCCGAGAGCCATACCTGCGGCGGCACTTATTCCTTGTCCGAGAGAACCTGTTGACATATCAACGCCCGGAACTTTTTTCATATCAGGATGACCTTGAAGATAGCTGTCAACAGAGCGGAAAGTTTTTATATCCTCCTTAGGAAGTATTCCAACCTCTGCAAGCACAGAATAAAGTGCAGGTGCGCAATGACCTTTTGAAAGTACAAAACGGTCACGGTCAGGGTCTTTGATACACTTAGGGCAAATATGCATCTCTTGAACATATAAATATGTCAAAATATCTGCCACCGAAAGTGAACCGCCCGGATGACCTGATGAAGCCGAATAAACTGCTTCAAGCGCCATTTTGCGCACATTTGTAGCGTGACGCTTAAGATTGTTAATTTGTTCTGATGTCATCTTTTAATCTCCTTTGTATATTAGTTTATATATTTTTATTAAATCCGTGTCCGTGAACCTCCTTGGCGTCGGAAACTATAATAAACGCCTCGGGGTCAATACTGTTTATAAGGGATTTAAGATTTGCTAACTCAATTTTGCGTATCACACAAAGAATAATATTCTTTTCTTTCATTGTGTAATACGAACATCCGTGGAGTACGGTTGTCCCTCTGTATAGTTTTGAAGAAATCTCGTTTGAAATTTCTAAATGCTTGTCCGAGATGATATAGACAAGTTTTGCATAATCCACACCCTCAATTATGGTATCCATCATATATGTGCTTATTACAAGGGTTAAAGCGGAATAGAGTATGGTGTCCCAACTTTTAAATACCAATCCTGCAAGTATAATTATAATACTGTCAATTATCAAAAACAGATTTCCAACCGAAAAATGCGGTATACGCATTTTTAAAATAAGTGCCACAATGTCGGTACCGCCGGTAGAGCCTCCTGCGGAAATTACAAGTCCGACGCCTATTCCCAAAACCGCTCCTCCGAATACAGATGAAAGAATAATATCATCAGTAATGGGTCTTAAAACAGAAAAGACAGCAGAGGAGGCAGAGTAGGTAACAGAGCCGAGCAATGCAACCAAAATAAACTTTAAATTAAAGTTTTTTGCACCCCATATAAAGATTGGTATATTTATAAGGAGTATCAATAAACTGACAGGTATGCCGGTAAGATAATAGATAATTGTTGCAAGACCACCGACACCGCCTGCGGCAACATGTGCCGGAACCAGGAAAAACTCCAATCCAAATCCGGCAATAGCAGCACCTAAAATAATTGTAAAGTACTTTTTAAATTTTGCGAACATATTTTATACACCTCATTGGGTATGTTCGCCGAATTTAATCAAAAATATGCCTTAAAAGCTCTGTAATCCTGTCGTAATCCCGGCTTAAATATAAATAGCCGATTAAAGCCTCAACACCTGTTGCATTGCGATAATCTTTCATATCGGCATTTTTCGGGACATGTGACTTTGTGTTTCTGCCACGCTTAAATACATAAGCTTCTTTATCTGTAAGCAGGCTCTCGATTTTATAATATAACTCGGATTGTGCCTTACAACATACAAATTTTGTAGCAGCTTTATGTAAGTCATTTACATTATGGTTTGCATCTTTAATCAGATAAGTTCGGACATAAAGTTCATAAACACAGTCACCGATGTATGCAAGCGTTAAAGCGGAATATTCATCAGGGGAGATAAGACTGCTTTCAAAATCTTTTAAAATATTTTCAAGCATTTTTAACCTCTTTTCTTATTCTGCCTTGGTGAGTTGCTGACCGTTTGAAGTATCCTTTACGATATAACCCATATCTTTTAGTTTGTCACGTATTTCGTCGGATTTTGCCCAATCTTTAGATGCACGTGCTTCTGCACGCTCATTTAAAAGTTTTTGAACTTCGTCAGAAACTTCATCATCTTTTGATTTCTGTAAAAGTCCAAGTACTCCGCCAAGCTCTAAAAGCATAGAAATTGCAGAGTCTATGTCTTTTGCGTTCGGAGCAGAGGAAGTAAAGAATTTATTACAATATGCAACAATTTCAAATAAAACAGAAATTGCGTCTGCGGTATTTAAGTCATCATCCATTGCCGAAATAAACTTTGCCTTAAATTCATTTAAAGCAGTACATAATTCAGAATTTGCTTCACCGCTGCCGAAGGCACTTTCTTTTAAGAAATTTAAGGTATCAAGACAATTATAAAGTCTTGAAAGACTTGTTTCGGCCGCCTTCATTAAATCGTCACTGAAATTGATTGGACTGCGATAATGAGATGATAGCATAAAGAAACGTATTACCTCATAATCAAACTCCTTCGCAACATCACGGACTGTAAAGAAGTTGCCGAGGGATTTTGACATTTTTTGATTATTTACATTTATATAGCCGTTATGCAGCCAATAGTTTGCAAAGACACATCCGTTTGCAGCTTCGCTCTGTGCGATTTCATTCTCGTGATGCGGAAAGATAAGGTCTTGACCTCCGCTATGTATGTCAATGGTTTTATCTAAAAATTTATTTGCCATTGCACTGCACTCTATATGCCATCCTGGTCTGCCCATACCCCAAGGACTTTCCCAAGCCGGCTCGCCCGGTTTTTGTTTTTTCCAAAGCGCAAAATCCATAGGGTCGTTTTTATCTTCGTTTATATTTATTCTTGCACCGCTTTCAAGCTCATCTAACGGTTGATGAGAAAGCTTTCCGTATTCTTTAAACTTTTTGGTACTGTAATATACATCACCGTCAACATTATACGCATATCCTTTTTCTATTAAGTTAGAGATAATGTCTATAATTGCGTCAATATTTTCGGTAGCACGAGGGTGAACGGTAGCTTCGTGAATATCAAGACCTTTGGAGTCGATAAAGTATTCTTTTATATATTCGTCTGCAAGCTCTTTGACAGTTATTCCAAGCTCATTTGCCTTGTTAATCATTTTATCGTCAATATCGGTAAAATTCTGAACAAATGTCACTTTATATCCTGAATATTCAAGATACCTGCGAAGGGTGTCAAATACAATAAACGGGCGTGCATTGCCGATATGAAAATAGTTGTATACCGTAGGCCCGCAAGAGTACATCATAACCTCTCCGGGGCGTATTGACTTAAACTCGTCTTTATTTCGAGTAATGGTATTATAAAGCTTCATTTTTATTCCTCCATATTCTCATGCTGCTTTAAATGCTCAATTTCATCACGCAGATTTGCAAGTTCCATAGATACAGGGTCAGGTATATGTATCTGATCCAAATCAATTTTTGAAGGTGCAACACGCACATTATCAATCGTTACAACATGTGCCGGTACGCCCACACAGGTACTGTTTGGCGGCACTTCTTTTAAAACTACTGCATTTGCCGCAATTTTACTGTTACTGCCAACCGTAAAGGGACCCAAAATTTTTGCACCGCATCCTATAAGGACATTATCGCCTATGGTTGGATGACGCTTGCCTTTATCCTTACCCGTACCTCCTAAGGTTACTCCTTGATAAATGGTACAGTTGTTACCAACCACTGCGGTTTCACCTATTACAACGCCCATACCGTGGTCGATAAATACACCTTCGCCGATTTCGGCAGCAGGATGAATTTCAATTCCCGTTTTCTTACGAGCGCGTTTTGAAATCCAATCCGCAATAAAAAAGTGACCTTTAAGATATAGTTTATGCGCAATGCGATAATATGTTATTGCCCTAACTCCGGGATACAGAAAAAAGACCTGTGCCTTTGATCTTGCGGCAGGGTCGCGTTCAAATGTAAGTGAAATTTCCTGATTAATTAGTTTAAAAATACTCATATTCTCTCCAAAAACATAATACTAATCATATTATACAATAATTACTTCACAGATACAAGTATTTATTTTTAAAAAAATTCAAAATTTTTCTTGCATTTTTCGTTAAATAATAGTATAATTAACATCAATGATAGGGGATGATTTTTATGAGAATTTTTAGTAAATCAATATGCAGTGTTTTGGCATTATGCTTGGTTGTTGGAATTATGTCTTTTGCACTTGCCGGATGTGGAAAGGTTTTGGATGATGATGCCGTTAAAGGCTCTACTATAAATACGGAAGCGCCTTCGAAATTGGGTGAAGACGGCAGTGATGAAATGACAGCGGAGGAAGCAGCTGCAGATGAAGAAGCAATAGCAAACGAACTTGCAGATATTACCGCTTTAATCAACGACGGTTTGTATGATGATGCATTGATGTCAATAAACGCTTTGCTTACAAAGAATTTAACTGATGAACAAAAAAATCAAGTTATGGAACTTAAAGCTATTGTTGATAGCAAATTAGGTCAGTAAAGAGAATTTTAAAGTACCGTAAAAGTTATCGCTTTTACGGTACTTTTTTAGTTGTCATTTTTGATATTTTTCCAATACTCCGATGCCGCTTGTTCATTTTTGTTTTCACCCGGAGTGTAATATACTGCGTCTTTTATTGCATCGGGAAGATATTGCTGCTTTACATAATGGTTGGGGAAATTATGTGGGTATAAATAATTCTGTCCCTTTTCTTTGTTACCTTCACCATCATAATGCTTATTTTGAAGTTGTCTTGGAATTGTTCCTGTATCACGGGAATTTATATCCGCAATGGCAGTATCTATTGCAACACAAGCAGAATTTGACTTAGGAGCCGTTGCAAGAAGAAGTACCGCTTCCGCAAGAGGTATTCGTGCCTCAGGGAAGCCAAGCATCAAAGCACTGTCTACACAAGATTTTACAACAGAAATTGCAGTAGGATATGCAAGTCCAACATCTTCACAGGCGATAACCATAAGCCGTCTGCAAATCGAAGGAAGGTCATCTGATAGTACAAGGCGTGCCAAGTAATATATAGCCGCATCAGGGTCGCTTCCGCGAATTGACTTTTGGAATGCACTTAAAAGGTCATAGTGCGTATCGCCCATTTTGTCATATTGAATAACACGCTTTTGGGTGCATTGTTCCACTGTTTCTACTGTTAAAACTACATTTCCGTCATCATTTGGATAAGTATATGTAGTCGCAAGTTCCAACGCATTTAACGCCTTTCGCACATCACCGCCTGACTTTTCTGCCAGGTGTTTAAGGACATTTTCTTCAATTACCAACTTGTTATGCCTAAAGTCTTCATCTTGCAAAATGCGTACTGCACGGGATAACGCACTTTCTATATCATCAGTGGTAAGCGGCTTGAATTCAAAAACCGTACTTCGACTTAAAATTGCATTGTAGATATAGAAGTATGGGTTTTCGGTAGTGCTGGCAATTAAAGTGATTTTTCCGTTCTCTGTGTATTCAAGCAAAGATTGTTGCTGTTTTTTATTAAAATTCTGAATTTCGTCTAAATAGAGCAAAATCCCGTTTTCGCCAATCAGACTATCGCTTTCACGGACAATCTCCTTTATATCGGAAACGGAAGCATTTGTCGCATTAAGCCTTCGCAATGTTTTCTTGCAAGCCTTTGCGGCAATGTTTGCAACAGTTGTTTTACCGGTGCCGGATGGGCCGTAAAAAATCATATTGGGAATATCACCGCTTTCGATAATATTCCTAAGTATACGATTTTCACCTAAAAAATGTTGCTGACCCACAACATCGTCAAGCGTCGTGGGTCTTAATCTGTCTGCAAGTGGTTTCTTATTCATAAAGCGTATGTTTCTTGCAAAGTGCCTGCACACGTGCGGCAACTTCGTCTTTATTAGCTTCAAAATCGTTAATTACCATAGTGATAAGAGTGCCGACCTCAATCATATCTTCCTCTTTAAAGCCACGTGATGTAACCGCAGGTGAGCCAAGTCTTATACCGCTTGTTACAAAAGGACTTTGCGGGTCGTTAGGTATTGCATTTTTGTTACAGGTGATACCGACTTCATCTAAGTGTTGTTCAACTTCTTTACCTGTCTTGCCCTGCTTTAAGAGGCTAACCAGCATAAGATGGTTGTCTGTACCGCCGGATATAATTTCAATTCCGTTATTCATCAATGTTTCAGCAAGGGCTGCCGCATTTTTCTTTACTTGTTTCTGATATTCTTTAAACTCAGGTGACAACGCTTCCTTGAAGCATACAGCTTTTCCGGCAATAACATGCATAAGCGGACCGCCTTGAATTCCCGGGAATACAGCTTTGTTTATCATTTGTGCGTACTTTTCTTTACACAAAATCATACCACCGCGAGGGCCGCGAAGTGTTTTATGTGTAGTGGTGGTAACAAAGTCTGCGTACGGAACAGGGTTTTGATGCAGACCTGCCGCAACAAGTCCTGCGATGTGTGCCATATCAACCATAAGATATGCGCCAACCTCATCTGCAATCTCACGGAATTTTGCAAAATCAATCTCTCTGGCATATGCACTTGCACCTGCTAAAATAAGCTTCGGTTTGTTTTGGATAGCAAGCTCACGGAGTGCATCATAATCAATGCGATGTGTAACATCATCAACACCGTACGGAACAACATTAAAGTATTTACCTGAAATATTAACAGGTGAACCGTGACTTAAATGACCGCCGTGTGCCAGGTTCATTCCAAGATAGGTATCTCCCGGCTCCATTGCCGCAAAAAATACCGCCAAGTTTGCTTGTGCACCGGAGTGCGGCTGAACATTTGCAAATTCTGCGCCAAAAAGTTCTTTTGCACGTTCTCTTGCAAGGTCTTCCACAATATCAACATATTCGCAACCGCCGTAATATCTCTTACCCGGATAGCCTTCTGCATATTTGTTTGTAAGGGGTGTTCCCATTGCCTCCATAACTGCAGGGCTGACAAAATTTTCGGAAGCTATAAGTTCAATTTTGTTTCGTTGTCTGTCAGCTTCCTGTTGAATTGCGTCAAAGACCTCAATATCGGTCATCTTTACATGTTCCAAATTAAACATTGTCACTCACCTTTCTTATCTAAGTTGTAAATTTTACTTGAAATTTTGTATTTCTATATAGTATTATAATAATATATCTTTAAATTTGCAAGGGGGATTTTGTAATTGCTTAAAAGATTAGATAAAAATATAGAACTTGCTGCAAAAATCATTAAAATTTTTGACATTGAGTATAGTAATCCAAAATGCACGCTTGATTACGAAACACCGCTTGAGCTTTTGATTTCAACCCAACTTGCGGCACAATGCACAGATGCACGTGTAAATATCGTCACAAAAGATTTATATAAAAAATATCCTGATGTTTACGCTTTTGCTTCTGCGGATTTAAAGGAGCTTCAGGAGGATATTAAGTCAACGGGCTTTTTCAGAAACAAGGCTAAAAATATTATCGGTTGCGCAAATATGTTAGTTTCTGATTATAAAGGTGAAGTCCCCGGAAGTATGGAAGAACTTTTAAGGCTTCCCGGGGTCGGAAGAAAGACTGCAAATCTTGTCTTAGGCGATTATTTTAACATTCCCGGGGTTGTAGTAGATACTCATGCGACAAGATTATCCCAAAGATTTGGTTTTACCGAAAGCAGCGACCCTAAAAAAATTGAGTTTGAACTTATGGAGATACTTCCGAAAGATAAATGGACACGGTTTTGCCATCAACTTGTGGAACATGGCAGAAAATATTGTACGGCACGTAAACCTGATTGCGAAAATTGTCCAATAACTGAATTTTGCCCTAAAATCGGCGTATAATACCTTGACGAAATTTTCGATTTGTTGTATAATATACATTTGATATCATAACGAAGCTATAACAAAGGAGAAAACTATGATTGAAACAATGATTATTACATCTTGTCTTATTGTCTGCTTTTTTACACTTATGATTGTAATAGGCGTTCGTGCAAGGAAACATGCAACTGATGTTGATGGGTTTGTATTAGGTTCAAGGTCAGTAGGCCCGTGGCTTAGTGCTTTTGCTTTTGGTACATCTTATTTTTCGGCAGTTATCTTTGTAGGTTATGCAGGTCAGTTCGGTTGGAATTTTGGTATTGCTTCGACTTGGATTGGTCTTGGTAATGCTTTTATAGGCTCTTTGCTTGCCTGGATCGTTTTGGGAAGAAGAACAAGAATTATGACACAACATATTTCGAGCAAAACAATGCCTGATTTTTTCGGCGCACGCTTTGAGTCAAGCGGACTTAAGCTTGCAGCTTCAATTATTACATTTGTTTTCTTAATTCCGTACACAGCTTCATTATATAACGGTCTTTCGAGATTGTTTTCGATGGCTTATCCGACTATAGATTATTCGGTCTGCGTAATAGTTATGGCGATTTTAACAGGTATATATGTTTTAATAGGCGGATATATGGCAACGGCAATAAATGACTTTATACAAGGTATAATAATGCTTTTGGGTATTGTTCTTGTAATAGGTGCAGTTCTTTCCGATAACGGCGGATTGACTGTTGCAATGCAGTCGCTTGCGGCACAAACGGGCGAGGCAGGCTGGCAAGGAGCATATTCCTCATTTTTAGGTCCTGACCCTATGTTTTTGTTATTTGTTGTGTTGCTGACATCTCTCGGTACATGGGGACTTCCGCAAATGGTCGGAAAATTTTATGCAATCAAAAACGAGGACTCTATCAAAAAAGGAACGATTATATCCACATTTTTTGCGATAGTTGTTGCCGGCGGTTGCTACTTCTTGGGTGGATTTGGAAGACTTTACAATATTGATGTTAAGGCAAGTGGGTTTGATGCGATTATACCTGCTATGCTATCCACTTTATCACCTATTATAATCGGCGTGGTAATCGTGCTTGTACTTTCCGCATCAATGTCTACGCTTTCTTCGTTGGTGCTTACAAGCGGCTCTACGATTACACTCGACTTTATTAACTCTGTAAAAAAGAAAAAGTTGTCAGAAAAGAAAGCAATGCTGATAATGCGTCTGTTTATCGTATTATTCATCGTAGCATCGGCTTTAATAGCAATCAAACAGGCAAAAAGTGCAAGTATGTTTATTGCGCAGGCAATGGGCGTTTCGTGGGGTGCTGTGGCAGGTGCGTTTTTAGCTCC
>JAZLIC010000084.1:0-2728 GCA_045617225.1 Clostridia bacterium | reverse complement strand
CGGCAGGCATTGGAACGAATGGCTGTCGAAAGAGAATTCCGCTTATATAGAAATTCAGGCAGGGCTTGCACATACTCAGCTTGAACATATCCCTATGCCGAAGAAAACGGTATGGGAGTGGACAGAGGCGTATACCGCATTTGATATACCGGAGGAAATCGCAAACGGTGATTATAATAAGGCGGTCGAAACGGCAACGGAATATATGCTGGGGCGTGTAGGAAATCCGGATAAGCTTTTATTCCCGAAGTGTGATAAGAATACAAAATCCGAAATTATATACGAAGGCTCAAAGTGGGGCGTCCTTGAAGAAAAAATAAGAGGCGAGGAGATAAGCGATATTTGCGTTTTCCCAAAGAAAGAAGATGCGGAAACTAAGATTTGGTTTGACCTTTTGGAAAACAGCGTATTCCCTGTGCCTGATACGGATAAAGAGCCGGACAGTTATGTAACGGGTGACTTCTGGCTCAAAAAGCTTGAAGCGCTTAAAGAACAATCCTGGTACTCAATGCTTCATATCGGCGTTATAAAATATGCTATGGACGATATTCCGGGTGCAAAAAAGGCGTGGGAAAAGTCGGCAGAGCTTAAACCGTCACCGTGGGCGTTTAGAAATATCGCAATGGTCTATAAGAACGATTTGGACGATATACAAAAGGCAAAGGAATATATCTTAAAGGCTTTTGACTTAAAGAAAGATTGTTACACCCTTTGCAAAGAGGTGGGCGTAATTCTCACCGAAGCAGGCGAAAATGAAAAATGGCTTGAGATTTATGATACTCTGTATAATGATATTAAGCAAACGGGCAGAATACGCCTTTATACCGCAATCGCACTTATGAATTTGGACAGATTGGAAGATGCAACAAAGATAATAAACAAGGACTTTGTTTTAAGTGATGTTAAAGAGGGTGAGCTATCCGTTTCGGACTTGTGGTTTAAGCTTTACGGAAGGCTTTATGCAAAAGAAGTCGGCATAGCCTATGAACCGTCTGATGCAGAAATTAAGAAGGCGGCGGAGGAGAAGTATCCGCTCCCGTGGGAAGTGGACTTTAGAATGGAATAGTAAATAAAACGGAGCGGCAATACTGCCACTCCGTTTTTAAATTATTTTGCGTATCACACCGTAGGGGCGACCCTGCGTGGTCGCCCGAAAATCCCACGCAAGCCCTGCTTAAATTCTTGCCTCCCCTTGATGCTCAAGGGGAGGTGGCAAGCGGAACGCTTGACGGAGGGGATTTAGAACGAACTCTTTATGCAAATCCGAAAAACAAATTTTTTTAATTCATTGCCCAAGCCCTGTTCCGACCTGCCGCTCCCGGTCGGCAATGTAAAAATTTGTTTTTCGGAAACGGGCGACCACACAGGCTCGCCCCTACCAACACAGAATATATATCCCATTGGTTATCATACATACCAATATGCCGACTATGGTCGGTATAACAAATGATAATATCATCCATTTAAGGCTTCCTGTTTCACGCCTTATGGTAAGAAGCGTCGTGGCGCAAGGGAAGTGAAGCAGTGAAAAGAGCATTACATTCACGGCGGTAAGTACCGTCCAACCGTTTGAGATAAAAAGTTCTTTAAGTGTGGCAAGGTCCAAAACGCTTGTCATATGTGATGATGACATATAACACATAATCAGTATAGGCAGTACAATCTCATTTGCCGGCATACCCAAAATAAATGCAAGAAGTATATATCCGTCAAAGCCCAAAAGGTGTGCAAAAGGATTTAGGAAGTCCGCACAGATATTTAGAAGTGTATTTCCGCCAAATGACAGATTTGCCACTAACCATATTACAACTCCGGCGGGAGCGGACACGATAAGCGCACGACCTAAAATATGAAGCGTTCTGTCAACTACGGAACGCACGATTACCGATAGTATTTGCGGCTTTCGATATGGCGGCAGTTCAAGGGTGAAAGATGCCATTTCGTGCTTTAAAAGTGTATGTGATAAAAGGCGTGTCACAAGAAGGGTTACAAAAACGCCGAATATTATTAAAATCAGTACAAATAAAGCCGTGACAAGTTTGCTGCCAAATGAAAACATTGAAGCGATAAATATGCTTGACAATGTAATCAAAAGCGAAAATCTGCCGTTGCAAGGCATAAATGTGTTTGTGGTAATTGCGGCAAGCCTCTCGTGCGGAGAGGAGATAATTCTGCAACCGGTAACGCCCACGGCGTTGCAACCGATACCCATACACATAGTGAGTGCTTGCTTGCCCGATGAGCCTGACGACTTAAAGCATTTGTCAAGATTAAACGCAATCCTCGGCAGATACCCCAAATCCTCCATAAGGGTGAATAGCGGAAAAAATATAGCCATCGGCGGAAGCATAACCGATACTATCCAGGTTACCGTGGTGTATATACCGTCAATCAAAATTTCAACAAGGATTTTCGGTGTGTGTATAAGATAAAGCCAATCGGTCAGAAGGATTGAAAATCTGCCGAACATCTTGGATAATACTTCCGATGGATAGTTTGCGCCGATTATCGTAAGCCAAAGAATAAAGCCGAAAAAGCAGAGCATAATGGGTATTCCAAACCTCTTTGATGTTAAAATGCGGTCAAGCTTTTCGTACCGTATGCGTGCAACACCGTTTTGGTTTATGCTCTGATTTCCAATTCTTGATGCGGATTTAGAGATTGCGTATGTCACTATTTCTTGAATTTTCGATTTTGATATATCATTTTTTAAGAGTTCTTCTTTTGC
>JAZLIC010000083.1:0-24222 GCA_045617225.1 Clostridia bacterium | reverse complement strand
TAGAGGCAATAAGATTTATAAATTCTCTCCTTTCGTCCTTTATGCCCGATACCTCAAAGGCAATTGCGGAGCAGACAGGCATAGATGAACTTACATGGGAGAGCCTCAGCGAATTTGGCAAGACAAAGGCAGGCGACAGGGTATCAACCCCAACACCGCTTTTTGCACGCATTGACCTTGATGAAAAGCTCCGTGAGCTTGAAGAAGCCTTGGGCAAAAAGGAAGAAGAAATAGAGATTGAGCCGTTTAAAGAGGCAGTAACTTTTGAGGACTTTGAAAAGCTTGACATCCGTGTCGGCAAAGTTCTTGTCTGCGAAAAGGTGCCGAAGTCCTCAAAGCTTTTGCGTTTTGAGCTTGAAGTCGGCAGTACAAAACGCCAAATCCTCTCAGGTATTGCAAACTATTATAAGCCGGAGGATTTAGTCGGCAAGAACGTACTCTTTATTGCAAACTTCCCACCAAGAAAGATGATGGGACTTGAATCCGAAGGAATGATTTTGTCCGCAGAGCACGACGGAAAACTTGTGGTATGTTCTACCCTCGACGATATCCAAAGCGGTGCCGCAATAGTATAAAAATCAAAGACATAAATAAAAAAGGCTGTAAAAACGGTTGGTTTTTACAGCCTTTAATTTATGGCGTAGCATAGCGTTCAGCGCGCTTTTTTACAGCCTTTTATGACGCCTAAAAAAGTGTGCGGAACGGACAAATCGAACCCGAAGGAGTACATAGGGTACTTCGAGAGGTGAAGATTTGTTCGTAGCATAGCGGTCAGTGCGCTTTTACAACCGCACTGGATGGCGTCTAAAAAAGCGTGCGGAACGGACAAATCAAACCCGAAGGAGTACATAGGGTACTTCGAGAGGTGCAGATTTGTTCGTAGCGCAGCGGTCAGTGCGCTTTTTTACAGCCATCTCATTCTATTGAGAAAAGTTCTTTTGTATACGGCAGCGTCGTTATCCAGTCGCAATATGTGTGCCATTCATCAAGCTTATGGCTCTTTCTTGCATAATACATATTAAGCAGGTTTTCGTAGTTCATTGTCACGGTCCTTTTTTGATTATAACTGCTTGGGAGCAGTTGTATCAGGTCGTACCAATCGTTTTTATCCTTTGTTTCGATATATTTAAGGCGAACCTCCTCCATAAACGCCACATACTTGCGAAAAGCGTCAAGGGCGTTGTCTGACATATGGTCTGTGCTGAAATCCTCGTCCTCAAAAGGTTTTGCGTGGATTTTGTGCATTGTGCTTGTGGAGTTTGCAACGGTTGCCACCTTATATGTATCAAACTCCTTCCACCAATAGAGAGGAGCGGTAATATCCACAGATACCAAAATCTGCCTGATAAACTTTCTGTGGTCACTGCCGGCACGGCAAAGCTTTACTGCGAGTGACAAATCGTTCTCGCCTAAAATATAGTTACCGTCATTATCATAGGAGCTATCGCTTCTGTCCCAACTGTTAAGCGGATTACGAGCGCCTCGGATAGCGCCTTCTAAGTTCATAACCGTTCCCTTTTCAATTTTAATCATACTATCACACCCCTCCGATACTTAAATATCAAGGTTAATCGCCATACCCGAATGGTCCTCGATAAACTTACGCCTTGGCTCTACCTTATCGCCCATCAGGATGGTAAAGGTTTCGTCTGCTTGGCGTGCGTCCTCTAAATCCACACGGAGCATAATTCTCGTTTCCGGGTTCATAGTGGTTTCCCACAACTGCTCAGGGTTCATCTCACCTAAACCTTTGTATCTCTGAACTACCGGAGCACGACCGTCCTCCATCTCTTTTAAGATGTCTTGAAGCTCGCTGTCCGAATATGCGTATCTTTCCGTCTTGCCTTTTGCAATCTTATAAAGCGGCGGTTGTGCGATATACACGTGGCCAAGCTCTATAAGCGGTCTCATAAATCTAAAGAAGAATGTCAAAAGCAATGTTCGAATATGCGCACCGTCAACATCGGCATCTGCCATAATAATAACCTTACCGTAGCGGAGCTTTTCCGGGTCAAAGTCACTGCCGATACCGGCACCGAGTGCGGTAATAACCGGCATAAGCTTTTCGTTACTGTATACCTTGTCCGCTCTTGACTTTTCAACATTAAGCATCTTACCCCAAAGCGGAAGTATCGCCTGAAAGCGTCTGTCACGGCCCTGCTTTGCACTACCGCCCGCAGAGTCACCCTCTACGATGTAGATTTCTGTATATTCATTATCTCTGTCGGAGCAATCCGCAAGCTTACCCGGAAGGGAACTGCTTTCAAGCGCACCCTTGCGGCGTGTGTTCTCTCTTGCTCTCTTTGCCGCCTCACGGGCACGAGATGCGGTCATTGCCTTATCTACAACAATCTTTGCAATAGCCGGATTTTCCTCGAAGAATTCGGTAAGCTTTTCGTTTACCATCTTCTCTACAACGGAGCGGATTTCACTGTTGCCCAGCTTGGTCTTGGTCTGACCTTCAAACTGTGCCTCGGTAACCTTTATGCTGATAATACAAGCGAGGCCTTCTCTTGTGTCCTCACCGCGAAGGTTGTCGTCATTTTCTTTCAAAAATCCGTACTTTCTCGCATAATCGTTTATAACCTTTGTAAGTGCTGCCTTAAAGCCTGTTTCGTGAGTTCCGCCCTCGGTAGTGTTGATATTATTCGCAAAACTGATAATATCCTCGGTATAACCGTCGTTATATTGGAGGGCAACCTCTGCCTCACAGGTTTCCCTGACTGCGTTTACATAAATCACATCAGGGTGGAGCGGCTCTTTGTTACGATTTAAGTAGCTTACAAATTGTTTAATACCGCCATCGTATTTAAGCTCAACCTGCTTTTTCTTCTCAGGTGCGTCCTCTCTCTTATCACTAAGGACGATACGCACACCTGCGTTCAAAAATGCCTGTTCACGCAGTCTTTGAAGAAGGGTGTCAAAGTTATACACCAAATCCTCAAAAATCTCACCGTCCGGCTTAAAATGGATTTTTGTGCCTGTTTTATCGGTATCGCCGATAATTGTAAGCTCGCCAACACTGTTGCCGCGGCTGTACTTTTGGGTAAAGATATGCCCTTCGTTGCAAATCTCAACCTCCAAAAATTCTGACAAAGCGTTTACAACGGACGCACCAACGCCGTGAAGTCCGCCCGATACCTTGTATCCGCCGCCGCCGAACTTACCGCCGGCGTGAAGCTTGGTAAATACAAGCTCTACCGCAGAAACGCCTGTCTGCTCATTGATACCGGTAGGGATACCTCTGCCGTCGTCGGTAACGGTGATAGAGTTATCTGCCTCGATATCAACCAATATATTCTTACAAAAGCCTGCCAGAGCCTCGTCAATCGCATTATCTACGATTTCGTAAACCAGGTGATGCAGACCCCTCGAAGATGTGGAGCCGATATACATTCCCGGTCTTTTTCTGACCGCTTCCAATCCTTCCAAAACCTGAATTTGGTTCCCGTCATATTTTTCCTCTACGGGAACGCTTGCGATATGTTCTTCTGCCATTTTCTTCACTCCTATCAGTCTTATCTGTTAACCCTTCCCACTAATGCACGGGTTGAGATGTTTGTTATATATACAACGGATTGTCCGTCTACTTCACATACCACAAAGGATTTTGGTATCTCGGCGTCCGCAACATTGCGGATAAAGCCTTCCTCCTCCATAACCTTTAAAAATGAACGTGTATGCCTTGACATTGACGCACTTTCCAAATCGAAAAACGATATAATATTTTTGGTGTTTACCACCGTGTCCTTTCCTAAGTGCAGGAACATATCTCTGCCCCTCCGTTCTCTACATAAATATATCGGCTTCCGCTCGGTATTTCAAAACCGTCCCTGTCGGTACAGGTGAGAAGTATTTGTATCTTTGGTATCTCTTTTAAGATAAATGCCTGCCGCTTTTTGTCAAACTCACTCATAATATCGTCTAAAAGCAGAACGGGAATTTCGCCCGTTTCCGACTGCATAATTGCCGCCTCGCCGAGCTTCTCAACCAAAACAATCGTCTTTTGCTGTCCCTGTGACGCAAAGCTTCGTGCATCTTTTCCGTCAATTTCGAAGATAATATCCTCTCGGTGCGGCCCGATTATCGCTTCACGGTTTTCTATCTCACGCTTAAACGATGCCTCTAACTTCTGTGTAAGCAATCCCGGTATCTCGCTGTTGTCCACATCTGTCAAATCGCCGATTGCAGAAATGTAATTAACGGACAGTTCTTCCCTTCCGCCCGAAATATTCTTCTGTATCTCTGCCGCCGCCGTGCCGATTTGGTTTATATATTGCCTTCTGTATGCAATCATCTCCGAAGCGTGCCGAACAAGCTTCTCGTTCATAATCTCTACCATCGTTTGATTGATATTCGGCATTTTAAGCAGTGCGTTCTTGCTCTCGATAATACGCCGAACATTCGCCGCCGCCGAAAAGTAATTCGGCTTTAACTGGCTTATAAAAACATCAAGATTTTTACGCCGCTTGGACGGGCCTTCCTTTACAAGTCCCAAAAGCTCCGGCCCGAAGTAAACCACATTAAACCTGCCCAAAAGCTCACTGTTCTTGCGGACAGGTACATCATTTGCAGTAATAAGCTTTCTCTTATTCCTGGAAAGTTCAATCTTTGCCGTCTGCTCCCTCTCGTGGGAAAAGAACTCTATCTCCGCTTTGGCAGAGGCTTTTCCGTGACAAATCATCTCCGCTTCCTTAAAGGTGCGGTTAGAACGTCCCACCGAGAAAAGATATACTGCCTCTAAAAGATTTGTCTTGCCCTGGGCATTATCTCCATAAATAACATTTACCCTGTCATCAAACGAAACCGAAACATTTTCGTAATTGCGAAAATCGGTAAGTGTAATCCTTCTCGCTATCATCAGTCAACCCTGAGTTTAAGCGGAAGTATCAGATACAAGAAGTCATCACCCTCGGTAGGTGTAATAACCAAAGGATTTATCGACTTGTTGAACTTTAAGTTCACAGTGTCTGTATCAAGGGCGCGGAAGGCATCTAAAAGGAAACGGTTATAGAAACCGATTTCCAAATCAACGCCTGCGGTGTCAACAGGGATATTGTCATCAACCGTACCTGCCGATGTTGCACAGGAGATGTTTATATTTCCTTCTTCAATATGGAACTTAACAGGGCTCTTTACCAAGTCGCTGAGTATCATAAGTGATGCACGCTGAACAGACTCTACAAGTGCGTGCGTTGAGCAATCAAAGCTCATTGCAAAGCTTGTAGGTATAACTCTTTCATAATCTATAAACTTGCCTTCAATCAAGCGTGATACCATACGGCAACCGGAGGCGCTGAAAATAGCGTGTCCGGGAGTCGCCTGAATTTGCACTTCATCATTACTGTCGCCCATAATCTTTGAAAGCTCGCTTAAAGATTTTACAGGGATAATCAAATCCCTCTCCTCAAAATCATTTTCCATTGCCGCCCTGCGAATTGCCATACGATAGCCGTCAAGGGCAATCATAGCAAGTCCGCTTTTGCGGATTTCAAGCAAACAACCTGTCAAAATAGGATTGTTGTCAGTGGTCGCAACAGAGAATGACGTTCTGTCAATCATATCCTTTAAGACTTCACCGGGAAGTGAAACGGAGTATTCTGCATCAACCGCAGGAAGCTCCGGAAAATCTGTTGCCGGCATACCTGCAATCTCAAATTTTGCGGCACCGCTGCGAATCAACGCAAGGTCTTTGTCATTTACCTCTAAGGATACCATATCCCCTGTTACGGAGCGCATAATATTAACAAGCATCTTTCCGCCGAGCACAACCTCGCCCGGTTCAGAAACATTCGCATCAATAGCAGTTTCTATACCGATTTCCAAATCGTTACCCACAAAGGTAACCCTTCCGTCGGCATCTGCCTTAATATAGATGCCCTCCAAAACAGGCATACTTCCGCGAGACGGAACTGCCCTTGAAACGATGCTTACCGCACCTTCAATCGCTTCTTTTGTGCATGTCAGTTTCATATGCTTCAAACTCCTTAAATTTCTTTAAATATCTACCTTAAATTATACCATTAACGCCTTTAAAATGCAAATCTTTTTTTCAAATTTTTTAACTTTTTTGCTTGTTATTTTTCGCCGTCTTGACTTAATTTCAAGTAGGTGATATGATAGGCAAAAGAGCTTTTTGAAAAGGAGGCAGACGATGTCCGGATATGTTACGGTTTCCGCCTGTGCGGAGGCGGAAATAATCGAGAAACGCTCCCGATTTATTGCGGCGGTAAAGCCTGTCAAAACAGAGGCAGAAGCACTCGCTTTTCTTGCAGAGCGAAAACAACTCCACCGCACAGCAACGCATAACGTGTACGCATATATTGTCAGAGAAAATAACCTTATGCGTTACAGCGATGACGGCGAACCTTCGGGCACTGCCGGTATGCCTGTTTTTGATATGCTTCGCAAGGAAGGGCTTACGGATATTATCGTAGTAGTGACACGCTACTTCGGCGGAACACTTTTAGGTACCGGCGGTCTTGTGCACGCTTATTCAAAAGCCGCAAAGGAAGGCATTTTATCTGCCGGCAAAACAGAGATGCGTCTGTGCAGAAGGCTTAACATACACTGCGACTATACCTTGCTCGGCAAAATTCAAAATGAACTCAAAAAGTGGGACTTGCAGGAGGAGGAGCCTGTTTTTGCGGACGCAATATCACTTCCGCTATATCTGCCGGAAGAGGACGCACAGAGGTTTAAAGAGGCTTTAATCGAGGCAACCAACTCTAAAATAAGCATTTTTGATGAGGGCACGGAATACCACCCAAGACCAATATGCGATGAATAATATATGAATTTTCTGTTAAAGAAAATCGTCTTTTCTTGAAATTCAGGTCATTATGTGTTAATATAGACGAGTCAAAACTATTTTTGAGGTGATCAATATGAAATTTATGAGGAAAACTCTTTTATCCGTTATACTGATTACATCATTGTTTTTAATGCAGTTTACGGCTTTTGCCTATGAGCCCAGCTTTTGGGCAAAAGAAAATGTTGACGAGGCAATTAAGCTCAGTATTATCTCGGAGGAATTTGACAAAAAGCCATTTGACAGCGATATGTCAAGAATTGATTTTATAAACGTTGCGGTAAATCTTTATGCTACCATTACCGCTGAGGATGTGTGCACCAATCCCAAAAATCCGTTTAAGGATACCGACGATATGTTTTCAAATATGGCATATTACGCAGGTATTATAAGCGGCGACGGCGAGGGCCACTTCTTCCCGAACAACACCCTTACAAGACAGGAAATGTGCAAAATCGTAGCAGATGTTTTAGGTGCGGCAAACGTCCTCGGCGTATACAATCCGTCGGATAATGTTTTCGGCGGTATTACCGATGAAAAAGAAATTGCACCCTGGGCAAAAAATCATGTTGCGTTTATGGTAGAGAACGAGCTTATGGCAGGCTACGAGGACGGCGCATTCCACCCAAATGATAATGTTACCCGTGAGCAAGCCGCTATTTTGGCACATCGTTGCTATATAAAATATTGCAAAGACATTGACGGAACAATCAATACATCTGTTGTGCCGTGGAAAGACGGCGCCGGCAATACCATCTATTCACTTGTAAAGAAGGTCAGCTCCCCTTACGGAACAACGGTTGCCCTCAGAGATGCGGACAATAAGGACTATAATAATGAGTCGGGCGGCGACAAAAGCGAACAGATTAAGAATGACGAGTTAAACTCCGTCCCTGACGGAAGTGCAGGCTTTGCACCAAGCGGAACGCCGCTTCAAGCACCTAATGAAGATGGACTTTATAAGCTTAAATCTTACTCCGAAACCTTGGCAACAGGCGAGGCCGCCGAGAAAGAGGAGCGTATATTCGGCAAAGCAGGGAAATACACCTCTATGGAGGAGGCCGAGGAGAATATAGTAGAGGTTACCGTACCTGTCTGGAAACTTGACAATGACGGAAACCTTTACGAATCAACCCTGACCTTTAAGATAAACAAAAAACTTGAAGAAGATGTTCAGGCTATCTTTAAGGAGATATTTGATTCTCCGCAGAAGCCGCCGCTTAAAGATGCGGCAGGATATGCTTGGAGAAGCTCTATGTCAAGCGGTGTCCTCTCCGACCACAACTACGGTACTGCCATTGACTTAAATTACAGAGAGAACTTTACCGTCTACAAGAACGGTACAAAAATCGGCAGCTTCTATGACCCTGAAAACTCCGTATATTCATTCTCGCAAACCGGCGTAGTAATCCAGACGTTTGCAAAGTACGGTTGGCTTTGGGGCGGAAACGCTTGGGTCAGCGGAACGAAAGATTATATGCACTTTACATACTTAGGTAAATAAAACAAAGGTCAGCTATTTAATAGACATACTCTTAATGAAAGTAAATTAAAAGGCAGAAACGATTGCTTTCGTTTCTGCCTTTTGTTGTAGGACTCGGCGGTTTCCGACGAATCGATTGTAGGGGACGATGCCCTCATCGTCCCCTACAAAGAGCATAGAAACCATAATTCGTTCCTTTAAGATAATGGTTACAAAAGAAATTGGTCATTCTATTTGGCAACGTTCTTTTCACGACCATATTATTCGCGGAGAAGCTGATTACAAAAAGATATGGGAATACATAGATACAAATGTGCTAAGATGGAAAAGTGATTGTTTTTATGAATTTTAAACAACCCCTTTTTAGGGGATAGGTAAAAATGTTCAGAATGGACAAACCTAACCCGAAGGCGTACATAGGGTACGCCGAGAGGTGTAGTTTGTTCATAGCTAAAAGCTTTTAGCGGTCTGGACTTTTTTAACAACCTCTTTTTTGTTTACAATATTTTTTCTATAAAGCAATCACAAACCGCATACTTTGTATTCATTGTAAATCTTGCTCCGGCACCGATTTGTCGATTTCCTTTGGTATAATAACCGCTATCGTCAACCTTTCCGTCCACCTCAACGGTAACATAAGCGTTATATTCATCAGGGACATTCACCCTTGCTATTGTTCCGTCTGCCAAAGGCGATTCAACCCTTGCCGGTTCCGTTGTTACATCTACAACCTTTCCAAGTTCCTCCTTGGTGGTATGGTCAAAAACAGGGCCGCCTTTTTTTAGGGCATCAACCGTATACTGTCTTACGGCCTCTACACGGATTACATATCTTATCTTTTCCGTAGAGGTTGTAACCGTTCTTCCGCCGGAGAGAAATCTGCCCGAAAAACCGACTATCATTACAACAATCAATATGATAGCCAAAAGGTCAATAATGCTAAGCTTTCCGAATAATTTTCCTTCTTTATTTATAATCATTTTTATCCCTCCTGCTTCATATCTACCGCTACTATATAACCGCTTCCCGCATGACCTTTGCCGCGAAGGGCCGTTTCCTCACCCACACGTATGGGAACGCCGCCGGCAGTTACTGCGGAATAAGTATCCGTGCCCTCTGTTTCCAGAGTATAAATTACCGTATATCTCTCCGGCACTTCCTGCCACGATGCAGTGGCGTTTAAGGCATCATAAGCCACACGCTTATAAGGCTTAACCTCTATATCGGTAACGGTTGCAGGTATTTTCTCTTTTTCGCCGACAGTTATCTTGTCGCCCACCTTAGCTATCTTTGTATAGCTCTCAATCTTGTTGTTAATCTCAATTTTAAACTCAACCGTTCCGTTACCGCTTACCTGAGTGTTCTCCTCGGCACCTGATATTTTTTTAAACATCACTGCACCGAAGGCAATTACCACGATTAAGACAACGATAATCAAACAATCCATCAAATTAAACTTTGGTTTCATCTCTTTCCGCCTTTCTGCCGATATACGGCTCTGTATATATTCTCTATCCGGCGCGCATTTGCCGCCGCAGTAAACTTTTCTTCATAAATCCTTATACAATTATCGCTAAGCCGCCTGTAACAATCATCATCACTGAGCAGTTTCTCTAATGCATCTGCCATAGCCTTTGCATCTTGTTTAGGCACCAAATATCCGTTTACACCGTCTTGTATAACTCCGGGATTTCCCCCAAAGTCCGTAACTACCGCAGGCTTTCCGAGGCTCATACCTTCAAGAAGGGACAGACTTGTTGCCTCTGTGCCAAAAGAGCAATTTACCTGTACATCAATGACATTCATAAGCTCCCTTACATCGTCTAAAAATCCAAGGCAAATTACGGTTTCATCAAGCCCCAAATCCTTTATCTGCCTTTTGATATTTTCTTCTTCTTCGCCGGTGCCGGCAATAAAAAACTTTGCATTTACTTTGCGCTCTTTAAGAATTTTTGCAGTTTCGACAAAGTATTTATGCCCCTTTACGGGATTTAGCCTGGCAACAATCCCAACCGCCTTTTCGTCGCTTAAACCAAGTCTTTCTCTTGCCGCTTTATACTCCTCATCGCTGAGCGGCGATATAGGAAATACACCGTTTAGAATAACCTCTGTCTTTTTTTCGTCAACACCGATGGCAATTAAATTATCCTTTGCCGCCTCCGCTACCGCAATAACTTTATCGGCAGTGTGATTATTTACAAATCCGCTAATCGCCTTACCTATCCCCTGCGAAATCCTCTTTGACGGAGGGAACACGCTATGTCTTGTATAGACGATGGGAATATTAAGCATTTTTGCCGCTATCCTTGCAGACATAGAGGCGTGAGTATGGACAAGGTCAGGCTTTAACTCTTTAAACAATTTTTTAAGTTCCCTTATGCCGTTTATATCAAGGGACTTCTCTGCCAGATGGTCTGCCTCATACACGGTAATATCTAAATCCTTTGCCGCCTCTGTCAGAAGGCTTCCCCTCGGCACTACCAGGGACACATTAAATTCATCTCTCTTAAATTCCTTTAAAAATGTGAGGATACACTTTCCTGCGCCGCCAATGTTGGAGTCGGAGGACACCTCTAAAACATTTATCATTCCGTCCCCTCGCTTTCTTTTAGAAGCGTAGTAAAGGAAACACCCACGGCAAGCACCGTCCAGAATACCATAACTACACGATAGTTATAAAAGCAATTGTCAAACATACCCTGTACCAAAAAGCCAATTACTCCTGCCGCCAAGGCAACCATCATTGTAGGAGCCGCCGCACCCTTTCCTCCCAACGCCTTATGCGAGGTTGCAAGGGTTTTTAAAAAGACTGTCAATATCCCTAAAAATACTATAAGTCCTACTATTCCCGACTCTACCCAAGTCTGCAAAAACAGGTTATGGGCATGGGGTGCAACAACCGCACTGTAAGAATAGAAGGGATAAACCTGTGTAAAGGCCTCCGTTCCCATTCCGATTCCCGAAAGCCAAAAATCTTTAAGGAGATTGATTGTACCGAGCCAAATGAAAACTCTGTATGATGTAGAGGAGTCCTTCATATCACCCACGCTCATAAATCGGTTTATAATACTCTCCGGTATAAGCACAGGCAAAGCCGGCAGTACAAGGAGCAAAAGTCCCCAGAGCTTACCTGCCGCAAAGGTTACAAAAACCGCCGCCGCAACCAAAAGACCTATCCAACAGCCACGAGAGAAGGTAAGTATCAATGCCGCAAAGGAAACAACCGCCATACCTCCGTATAAAAGCTTCGGCAAAACGCCCCTTTTTGTCCACATTAAGCCGATACATATCGGCAAATGCAGAAGGATATATTCACCCAGAACATTTGGATTTTCCAGGGTGGAGTAGATACGCATTTTTATATCGCCAAACATCTCCTCGTCCATCCACGCCTGATTTATATTCCAACCGAACAGGTATTGCAAAAGGCCGTACACGCTTACAACAGCACCCGAAATCGCAAAAACCGTAAGCAAGTCAAAAATCTGTTTTTTGCTCTTTAAAGTATTTATTACTATAAAGTAAAAGCTCATCAAAGCAAAGTATACGCAGAAGATACTAAGGCTCTTAATCGGTGCAAAGGAGCAGATGCCCGCAATCAAATATATAACCAACAATCCTAAAATCATATATCCGACTCCGCCGATACGCCACTTAAAGTTCTTATCGCAGATACTGTGCAGAATAAGTGAAAAAAGACAGAAAAGCGAAAGTCCCACAACTGCCATTGTAGGAACAATCGGCGTAAGCAGAACCGTAAAGAATACCCCTGCCGTCGCACTGTATAAAATCAGGAACATTCCTGCAAAGGCGGCTAAAACGCCTATTCCCAAAATCGGGCCCAAAAACGCCGACGCCGCTCCTGCAATTATTCCAAATGGGATTGCGGTCAAAAGACGCTTGTTTCCCTCTGTCAAATCCTTTTTGTAAAAGTCAAAGGAAAGCTCCGTTCCCAAACACAGGGAAATAAATTTTACAATGCCGCTGCCTTTTAAGCACTCCGTCACATTTACATTTATAAAGAAAAGGAGAATTCCCAAAACCAATAATGCGATTTGAAGGACTCCTGCCGAGCCAAATCCCAAAAAACCGAGAACAATGGAAGTGACCGAAAAGGCGGTCAATACCACGCCGATATATTTTAAGTTTACCGCCAGGAGGTTATGAAGATAGGTGCTTCCCACGGATATAAGAAGGCTTCCCTTTATTTTGCCGTCAAGCCAAGTGCCAATCTTCCTCTGCAAAAATTCAAGAAAGGTAAAAGGTATTTTAAGGAATCTGCAAAGTATGCTCTTTGCCGCCGTATATGCGCCAAGCCATTTCCTCCTGAATGTGCTTGCCAGAACACTTTGTTGCCACGAGCGTGAAATCCACTCATAAAAACCGTGCAAGATACGATATGTGAAGCTTTTTTTGATTATGCCCCACAACCAAAACCACAAGGTCTGAAAGTAACCCATATTCTTTTGCTCCATTACTGCACCTTCCTTTCTCTTACGAACTTTATAATCTCCGTAATCTCTTTAACCTTAAATACATATCCAAACGCCAAATACACAAGGGTGGCAGGCAGAGCGGAAATGCAAAGCTTTATCAAATTATAAAGCATTGTATCGCCCATCAAGTCATCTATAAAGCCAAATACAAGATATGCCGCAATGCAAGCCAGCACTCCGCAAAGCAAAATTTTTAATATGTTAAAGAAAAAGCTTTTGTTTAAAATGCCCCTTCTTCTTTTATTTATCATATACAAAAGCGCACAGGCGATTGATATTGAGCTTACCGCTCCGGCAAGAGCAAGTCCGCCGATTGACATATCAAACACCTTTACAAAGAATACCGCCGCAATAAAGTTTACAACTATGCCGAGGATAGAGGTATACATAGGCGTTCTGCCGTCACGTATGGCATAAAAGCTTTTGTTCAGCACCTCGCAAATCGCATACCCAATCATTCCGAAAGAATAATAAAACAGAGCGGTCGCAGTAATAACCGTAGAATTTTTATCAAAAGCACCCCTTTGAAAGACTACTGCGATTATCGGCTTTGACAGAGCGATAAACAAAGCGGATACCAAAGCGATAATAAACACTATCCAACCGACAGAGGTGCGTGTCGCCTCGGCAAAATCTTTCTCCGAGTCACTGCCGCTGAGGCGTGATAATTTAGGAAAGATAAAGTTTGTAATAGCATACGCAAAAACGCCTACCATAATTATATAAATCTTATTACCCCAATTAAGGGCAGAAACCGCACCGTCGCCAAGCGACGAGCCGAAGGAAATATTGATTACATTGCAAATCGGTTGTACCCACGAGCTGATTAAAACAGGGAGGGCAAGGATTGCCGCCTCTTTAAGTCCCGGGTCACGAAGGTTTATCTTAAAACGATACTTAAATCCGAACTTTTTAAGCCACGGCAGTTGCACCACTAATTGAAGCACCCACGCCAGAAGCATTGAATCCGCAACCCCCACAAGTCCGAAACGGTTGCCGAAAATCATAAGATATAAAATCATTATTCCGTTAGACACAACGGAAATAAGCGACGGCACCAAAAATTCGCCGAAGGATTGAAGTATGCCCACCGCAATATATGCAATTCCCGTAAAGGCTATTGACGGAAAGAGTATGCAAAGAAGGTTGGCGGTCTGTTCTGCTTTTCCGGGTACGGACGCATATCCCGGTGCAATAAGATGTACCAAAGGCTTTGCAAATATAACGCCCAATGCCGAAAAGATTACCGCAACAAGACCTATTGTCGAGGTAAAGTTATAGGCAAATTCCATTGCCCGCTCCTTGCCTGATTTTTCTAAGTATTTATTAAATATAGGCACAAAGGTTGAAAGAATGGCTACACCCAACACCATATCAAAAAACAAAAGCGGTATCTGTGTTGCGGAATTGATAATATCCGACTCCATACCCTGACCGTAGATACCTGCAATCAAGGTTTCACGGAAAAGTCCCATAAATTTTGCAAGGAATATAATCACCGCCATCATACCGATGGTGCGTACTGCTCTGCCGCCCTCGTTTTTAGACATAACCATTCACCTCTTTTCTTAAACTAACTTCTATTATATCTTAACCGCTCTTTGTTGTAAATATCTATCGCCAAAAAGTTATAAAATCGTTACATCTGTGGCACGCCTTGGCACTTTTCATTTAGTATAGTGAAGAAAAAGGAGGAGATAAGATGCCAAATCTTACAACATCAATCCCCCCAAAGCTCACCGGAAATACAAATGCCGATATTTCCGCACTTAAAAATTGGGGGACAGCGCTAATCGATGAACTGACCTACATCTTTCAGAACCTTGATGCAGGCAATGTCAGCGAAGCGGGAAAAGTAAAGGCAGAAAACATTGACACCACCACGGCGAAAATTTCAAACGCCCAAATAGGTGCTTTAACTGCCGAAAAAATAACAAGCGGAACGATAAACACCGATAATGTATCTATTGCGTCAACAGATGGTTGCCTATCCCTGACCGGTTCTGAAATTGTAATGAGGGACAGTGCAAACGACCGTTTCCGTGCCATTTATGACCCGGATACAGACAATTTCAGTTTCTGCCTTTACGATATAGACGGAAATCCCACAGTCTATATAGGCAGCGACGGAAATGCCGCCTTTACCGGCTTGGTGGAAAGCTCCCAGATATACGCCTCCACCATTGTCGGTACGGACAGTAATTCTTACTTTGATAAGGACGGCGGCATCTTTGCGGAAATTGACACCAAGGGAATTAAAATCAACCAGGACCAAAATGGTGCAAGACACCAAAAAGTCGGTCTTGCCGCCGCAAACAACGGCTCTGCCTATCTTATTTTAGGTGAAGGCAACGGAAGCGGCTCCGTCACCATAAACGGCGTAAAATATTCAAGAGGCGCGTTTATCGCAGAGAAGTTCAGTAATGGTGCAAGCCTTAGCATCTATGGCTCTGCATCGGGAATAAACCTGTGGGAGAACGGAAAGACGGACATAAACGGAAGCGAGGTGACAATAAACGGACGAAATATTTTAGCCGAAATTGATGCTCTCAGAGATGCACTGTATAGCGCACCGTCGGAAAATGAAGAATAATAATTTAAAATACAAAAAAGGAGAAAATTTATGAGAGAAAACACTTACAACGGAAAAATTAAACCTGAATTCTTTTCAAAGGTACAGGACGCCTATCTTATGTATAAGGCAAACAAACAGACACTCGACAGGCGAATTATAGAAAATAATAATTGGTACAAAAGCAGGTACGCAGAGTACGAAAATCCCGAAATGCCCACGCCTGCAACACCGTATATCTTTAATGTTATCGCAAACAAGCACGCAGACGCAATGGACAACTACCCGGAGCCAAATATTTTGGAGAGGAGCGAAGGCGACCGCAAAATTGCGGAAACTCTTTCCAAAATTCTGCCGCTTCAACTTGACCTTTGCAACTTTAAGCGCACCTATAACCGCGCCTGGTGGTATAAGCTTAAAAACGGTGCCGCTTGCTACGGCGTGTTCTTCAACCCAAAAAAGAATAACGGTCTTGGCGACATTGACATAAAGAAAATAGATTTGCTTAATCTGTTCTGGGAGCCGGGAATTACGGATATTCAAGACAGCAGTTTTGTCTTTCTTACAAGTCTTGTGGATAATGACCGCTTAAAGGCAATGTATCCGACAAACGCAGATATTTTTTTGGGTGACACCTCAACGGAAACACTTACATATGATGAAAGTGACACCGCCGACCGCCTTAAAGATAAAACCCTGGTTATAGACTGCTATTACAAAAAAAGCAGAGGCGGCAGAGAAACGGTTGAGTTAATAAAGTTTGCCGGCGGCGTTATCCTTGACGCTTCCGAGGATAAGGGAGACAGCGGTATATACGACCACGGAATGTACCCGTTTGTCTTAGATGTATTATACCCTGACGAGGACAGTCCGGTCGGCTTTGGTATGGTGGACATAATCAAAAACCCTCAACTTTATATTGATAAGCTTGACAGTCTTATCAGTCGAAACGCCCTTATCGCCGGCAAAACAAGGTTTATGGTAAAGGATAGCGGCGGCGTAAACGAGCTTGAACTTACCGACCTTTCAAAGGATATTATCCACGTTGCGGGCGGTATAGGTGAGGAAAATGTAAGAGAGTTCCAAACCAAGCCACTCCACCCATATATAGTTCAGCACAGGCAGAACAAAATCGAGGAGCTTAAAGAGGTATCGGGCAACCGTGACTTCCAGCAAGGCGACACAACCGGCGGCGTAACCGCCGCAACCGCAATCACCGCCCTTCAACAGGCAGGTGAAAAGCTCTCCCGTGATATGATTTCGGAGAGCTATGAGGCATACAAGGATATAATTTACCTTTGCGTCGAGCTTATGCGACAGTTCTATGACACACCGCGCACATATCGCACAGAAGGCGAAAACGGTGCCCGTGACTATGTCACCTTTTCAAACCGAAAACTATTCAGGTCAAACGGTCAACGCTCGGTAGAATTTGATATCGCAGTTTCCGCCGAAAAGAATAACCCATACAGCCGTATCTCGCAAAACCAAACCTTATTGGAGCTTTGGCGAAGCGGAGTATTCAGTCCGGATAATATTGACTCCTCCGTTTTGCTTTTGCAGAGTATGCACCTTGACAAAAAGGAGGCATTGATTGAAGGTTTACGGGCATTGCCGAGAGGAAGCGGGGAGCTATAACAAAACCTTGCCGTAGGTAATAAGTCTGTCCTCTTTGCCGATTATAATCGGTCGGTACTTAGAGTTAAGGGAGACCAGACACGGAATACCGTCAATGAAGGAGAGCTTTTTGCAATAAGCTTCGCCGTTTAAACAAAAGATACCTATATCCCCTTCATCGATGGTAGGCCGATACTTTATAAATACAATATCACCGTCGGAGATAAGCGGCTCCATACTGTTACCGGAAATTCTGACGCCTATATCTGCGTCTTTTGGCGCAAGGAGAGTCATCTCCTCTGAGTCCACATCGCTTAAATAGTTTCCGAAGCCTGCCGCCGCAGGTTGAAGCACAACCTTAATCCGCCTCAGTTCACTGCCGCTTTTAAGCTTTGCTCTAATCATTCGCTTATACTCAAAGTCAAGACAATTCTCTACCGCAGCATATCCGTCTTTGGGAAGCTCTCTTAATTTTTTAAGCAGCTCCTCCTCAGGCAGAGAAATAATATCTTCGGTACTTATTTTGCCTGTAAAATATTTGAGTATATCACTGATTTCATAAATTTCGCAAAGCTTTAAAAAACGGCTTATATCAGGCTCCGAAATGCCATTCTCCCACGCACTGAAAGTAGATTGCCCTACTTTGAAAATCTTACACAAATCCTGCTGAGAAAGGCCCTTCCTTTTTCGTGCCTCTCTAAGCTTTTGACTTATTACTTCACTTGCCATATATAAGCCTCCTTAAAAGTTTATATTGTCAGTATAACACACAATTACTCTTTTTTGCAAGAAAAATATCAAAAAAATTGATACGATTTTTCTTGACAAACAAAAAATCCGATATATAATAAAAATATATCCGGTCTTTTGATATTCTAAAAGAGAATTGTGTACACTTTTAAGAAATCAAGAAGAAAGAAGGGAAATTTTGACCCACCCTATTATTATGAAAATAATTAAAACCGGATATCCGTACAATGAGGAACCAAAGCGTTGCTTTTCCATGTGCGCCGAGTGCGGCGAGGAGCTTTATGACGGCGATATCCAAAATGTACGAGATGAGGCAGGGAGATATTTTTGTTCTCTGCTATGCCTTTGCCGATACGAAAATTTAAAAGAAAAGGAATGAAAAAAATGAAGTTTACTACAACAGATGAAGTTAAAAAGTGGTTCAGAAATATTACTCTTTTAAAAAAAGAGGTTGACCTTAAAGTAAAGTTTTATTCGGAGCTGTTGCATACAGCTCTGCTCCCTGCATCGGGAAGCACGGAAAGGGACAGGGCGTTCTATCGCCATCAGGCAGAGAGAGCGCAAAAAAGATACATAAACTGTCTTGACGATACAGAACGCCTCCTATCCCTTTTAGATGCAGATGAAAGGACGGTGCTTACCGCAAAATACTTAAACCATATCTCCTGGGACGCAATGGAGTTCCATATATTTTACAGCAGGCGGCAGGCGTTCCGCATACACGACAGAGCCCTTCAAAAATTAGTGGGACAGACAGTAGGTGAAGATACATATGGACACAAATATTGAAAAGGCAAGAGAAGCGATAGATAAGCTCCAAGAGCTTTTAAACTGCGGCAACGAAAGAGTGGAGTTCTCTGCCGCTAAGGAGATACTTTCCTTTTTGGACAAGCAGGAAACCCTTTCGGAAGCGGAAAATACCGGCTCCGGCTTAGATGTGACCATAAAGGTGATTGAATGAAGAAAGAAGAACTAACCTTAAAAGTAACCAAAAACCAGCTTGCGTTTTTAAGGGCGGACGCAGACGAAGTCCTCTTCGGCGGTGCGGCAGGAGGCGGCAAGTCTTACGGGCAGTTGATTGACGCCCTTTTATACGCCCTTAAATACAAGGGCAGTAAGCAACTGATTTTAAGGCGTACCATGCCGGAGCTTGAACATTCGCTTATAATGGTGTCCCTTAACTTTTATCCGTTATCGGCGGCACGCTATTCATCATCTGCACACAAATGGCAGTTTAAAAACGGCTCGGTAATAGAGTTCGGTTACTGTGCCGCAGAAAAAGATGTGCTGAGGTACCAAGGTGCTGAATACGATACCATACGCTTTGACGAGCTTACCCATTTTACCGAGGGACAATATACCTACCTTTTATCAAGGCTCCGTGGCGCAAACCCTTATCCAAAGCAGATAAAATCAAGCACCAACCCCGGCGGCATCGGTCATAATTGGGTAAAGGCACGCTTTATAAGCGGCCATACCCCAAACGAGAAGTTTACGGACGAGTTCGGCACAAGCCGACTGTTTCTGCCGTCGTCGGTAACCGACAACAGTTTTTTGATGTCCGCCGACCCAAACTATATAAAGCGTCTTGAAAAACTGCCCGAAAACGAGAAGAAGGCGCTTTTGTACGGCGAGTGGGATATTTTTGACGGTCAGGTGTTTACCGAATGGCGAAACAACCCCTTAGGCTACGATACAAGGCGTTTCAGCCATGTTATCGCTCCCTTTAAAATTCCGTCGTCCTGGCGGCGGTTTCGCACCTTTGACTTTGGATATACAAAGCCTTTTGCGGTGTCTTGGTACGCAGTTGACCCTGACGGCTGTGCCTATAACTACCGTGAGCTTTACGGCTGCACCGGCACGCCCGATACAGGGGTGCGTTGGACTGCGCAACAAATCGCCGAAAAGATTTCAGAGCTTGAAGCGGAGGAGAAAAGCGACCTCCCCATTGTGGGGATTGCCGACCCTGCTATCTGGAACCAGACAGGCTCATCGGAAGGGAGCATAGCGGAGATGATGGAAAAGTGCGGCGTATATTTTGAAAAGGGGAAAAACAACCGCCTCGCAGGCAAAATGCAGGTGCATTATCGCTTGAATTTTGATAAAGAGGGCCTGCCTAAAATATACTTCTTTTCCGATTGTAAAAATATACTACGCACCTTGCCGGAGCTTAAATACGACCCCACAATCCCGGAGGACGTTGACACAAGACAGGAGGACCATCTTTATGATGCGCTGAAATATTTTTTGATGTCAAATCCCATAACCCCCACAAAGCCGCAAGAAAAAAAGTCCTTGGAGTATAACCCCTTGGACTCGATACAAAAGTATAATCGTTTTCTGATATAAAAAGGACTGTTTAGAATGGAATAGTTAAAAATGCTCAGAATGGACAAACCTAACCCGAAGGCGTACATAGGGTACGCCGAGAGGTGTAGTTTGTTCATAGCTAAAAGTTTTTAGCGGTCTGGGCTTTTTTAACATTTCCATTTTTATTGCATATGTTTTGCACCCGAGTTATACGCTTTAAGTATCTCGATATTTTCAAGTGCCTTGCCTGTACCTAAGGCAACACACGACTCTGCGTCCTCGGCGATTATGGCATTTATTCCCGTTTCGCTTTGGATAAGCTTATCCATACCATAGATAAGAGAACCGCCGCCTGTCAGAATTATTCCCTGTGCGCTTATGTCACCGATAAGCTCCGGCGGAGTATCTTCAAGCACCGCCTTTACTGCATCTACGATACCTGCGGCAGTTTCCGAAAGCGCTTCGTAAATCTCGTCGCTTGATACCTGTATGGTCTTAGGCAGTCCCGATACCAGACTTCTGCCGCGCACATCCATAGCAAGAAGGGTATCCCTCTTATAAACGCAACCGATTTTGGTTTTAAGCTCCTCTGCGCTTCGCTCACCAATAAGCATATTATACTTCTTGCGTATATACTTTACGATGGCATCATCAAACTTGTCACCTGCAATCTTGATAGATTCGCTCACCACTATGCCGCCGAGGGAGATAACCGCAATATCACTTGTTCCGCCGCCGATATCCACAACCATACTTCCGCAAGGCTTAGAAATATCAATTCCTGCACCGATTGCCGCTGGCAAAGGTTCCTCTATCAAATAGACCTTGCTTGCACCTGCCTGCATTCCTGCATCTACAACTGCACGCTCCTCTACCTCGGTCACCGCACTCGGAACGCAGATAATAACACGCGGCTTAAACAGACTGCTGAGCCAGCTCCTGCCAACCACATTTTGCAAAAAGTATTTTATCATTCTCTCGGTTATACTGTAATCGGAAATAACACCCTCTCTGAGCGGGCGTATCGCAACAACATTTCCCGGTGTGCGACCAAGCATAAGGCGTGCTTCCTCGCCGACTGCCAAAAGTCTGTTTGTTGTCTTGTCCACCGCCACAACGGACGGTTCCTTAGATACGATACCCTCTCCCTTTACATAAACCAATACGGAAGCGGTACCTAAATCTATACCTATATCTTGTCCAAACATAAAAATCTCCTTTAAATACAAGGGCGTCCTGCCCATCAAAATTATATTACAATTATGTTACATATCTGTTACATATATAATACAATATGTTTTTGCTTCTGTCAATCCCTTGTGAGTATATTTATGTATTAAAATTTATGTGTATTTTCGGCAGTTTGCGACAAAGAAAAAAAGGAAGAAAAAAGGAAGCCGATTTAAAAATTAAGATAATTTTTCAGCCTGTAAAGAGGAAATGAGGCTTTTTTGGCGAATATTATAAATGTATAGTATTTGATTAAAAATTACATCAGGAGGTAATTTTTTGGCTAATGAGATTTTTGACCCATCAAAACTTAAAGTTATTCCCGTTGAGTTAAACGGTGAGATGCAGAAATCGTACATTGACTATGCAATGTCGGTTATTGTAGGCCGTGCATTGCCTGATGTGCGTGACGGCTTAAAGCCTGTTCACAGGCGTATCCTTTACGCAATGTACGAGGACGGCATCACACCTGACAAGGCATACAGAAAGTGTGCCACCACCGTAGGTGATGTGCTTGGCAGATACCATCCGCACGGTGATGCGGCGGTTTATGACTCACTTGTGCGTATGGCACAGGACTTCTCGCTCCGTTATCCTATGGTTGACGGAAACGGTAACTTCGGCAGTATTGACGGTGACGGCGCTGCGGCGTACAGATACACAGAGGCAAGAATGGCAAAGTTGTCTATGAATATGCTCACAGACATAGAAAAAGACACCGTTGACTTTATGCCTAACTTTGACGAGAGCCGTCAGGAGCCTATCGTACTTCCGTCAAGGTTCCCGAACCTTTTGGTAAACGGTTCAAACGGTATTGCGGTAGGTATGGCAACAAACATACCGCCACATAATTTAAGCGAGGTTATCGACGGTGTAGTTGCACTTATCGACAATCCCGAGCTTACCGTTGATGAGATTATGGAATATATCCCGGGGCCTGACTTCCCGACCGGGGCGCAGATTATGGGCACAAGCGGTATCCGTGCCGCTTACCATACCGGCAGGGGCAAGATTAAGCTCCGTGCAAAAGCGGAGATACAGCCCTGGAAGGAAAGCCGTGAACGCATTATCGTAACGGAAATCCCGTATATGGTAAACAAGGCACGCCTTATTGAGAAGATTGCAGAGCTTGTCCACGATAAGCGCATAGAAGGTATTTCCGACCTTCGTGATGAGTCCGACAGAGACGGCCTTAGAATTGTTATCGAGCTTAAACGTGATATAAACGCCAATATCGTACTGAACCAACTTTATAAGTATACTCAGCTTGAAGACACCTTCGGCGTGATTATGCTTGCTCTTGTTGACCAGACCACACCTAAGGTACTTAACCTTAAAGAAATTTTAGAGCATTATATCGATTTCCAGAAGCAGGTTATTATCCGCCGTACAGAGTTTGATAAAAAGAAGGCGGAGGCACGTGCCCATATTTTAGAAGGCCTCAAAATTGCCCTTGATAATATTGACGAAGTCGTCAATATTATCCGAAACAGCTACAACAACGCAAAAGAGCAGTTGATGGAGCGTTTCGGACTGAGCGATATTCAGGCACAGGCAATCCTTGATATGCGCCTTGGCAGACTTGCAGGTATGGAGCGAGAAAAGGTTATCAACGAGTATAACGAGATTTTGGCACTTATCAAGCACCTCAGCAATATTTTAAATGACGAAGCTTTGGTTATGAATATAATCAAAGAGGAAATTACCGCCATCAAAGAAAAGTTCGGCGATGACCGCCGCACAAGTATTGAGCCTGTTGCAGACGATATTGACATTGAGGACTTGATTGAGGAAGAAGATAACGTTATCACAATGACTCATCAGGGATATATCAAGCGTCTGCCCGTAGATACTTACAGGAGCCAACGCCGTGGCGGTAAAGGAATTATCGGACTTCAAACAAAAGAAGAGGACTTTGTATCAACAATGTTTGTATCCTCAACCCACGCACATATTATGTTCTTCACAAATATGGGAAGAATGTACCGCATAAAGGCATACGAAATCCCCGAGGCAGGCAGACAGGCAAAGGGTACACCTGTTATAAACATTATTCCGCTTGAAGCCGGTGAGAAGATTTCAGCAATGATTCCTATCAGGGAGTATGTGGACGGTCTGTATCTTACAATGTGCACCAAGAATGGTGTAATCAAAAAGACTGACCTCAGCGAATACGAGAATGCACCAAAGGGCGGAAAGATTGCCATTAAGTTAGACGAGGGCGACAGCCTTATTGAGGTAGACCTGACCGACGGAAGCCACGACATATTTATCGGTACTTACAGGGGCAAGATGATACGCTTTAACGAAAAAGACGTGCGTCAAATGGGCCGTGTATCCCGTGGTGTGCGTGCGATTATGTTGGGCAAGGACGACTATGTTGTAGGTATGAGCCTGTATAAAGAAGGCGGAAAGATTTTGGTTGTAAGCGAAAACGGTTACGGCAAAAAGACAGAGCTTGACGAATATAAGATACAGGCAAGAGGCGGTAAGGGAACGACCGCATATAAGATAAGCGAGGCTACCGGCAACATTGCAGGTATAGAGGTTGTAACGCCGGAGAATGATATTATCTTAATCACCTCCGAGGGTGTAATTATTCGTATGGACACAGAGGAGATAAGCACCTACGGCAGAGTAACCAAGGGTGTACGCCTTATGCGTCTTGCAGATGATGTAAAGGTTGCAACGGTCGCTTGCGTAGACAAAGAAGTTGACGAGGACGACGAGGCAGAAGAAGAATAGAAAAATTCGTAGAAAAAGGAGGCTGTTTAAAAACTATCACTCAGTTTTTAGACAGCCGTTTTTTATACGGGGATAGGTAAAAATGTTCAGAATGGACAAACCTAACCCGAAGGCGTACATAGGGTACGCCGAGAGGTGTAGTTTGTTCATAGCTAAAAGACTTATTGAAAAATCTAATACTATTAGATTTTTCGACAAATTTTATTAT
>JAZLIC010000082.1:0-5048 GCA_045617225.1 Clostridia bacterium | reverse complement strand
CCTCAACATTTCCGAGTTGATTAACCTTTCCCATCGTTTCCGGACAGATTTGTATATCGTTATAGCCTTCATTGTCTGCGGCTTTAAGCGCCATTTTCAAAGTGTCTTTTGCAAGGTTTAAGGCTTCAAGTCGTGTGATTTTTGCACAGGAGCCCGAATGAACCACAATACGCTTAGCACCCATCATTTTTGCAGCGTGGAGAGTTTGCAAAATATAATTCACACTATTTTGTCGCTTTTCCTCCTCAACAGAAGAAAGGCTTATATAATAAGGAGAATGGACAGATAATGTTATTCCTGCTTTTTCGGCATTTTCTTTAAGTATTGTTGCGGCATCGTCCGAAATCCTTACTCCGTGTCCGCATTGGTATTCATACAAATCAAGTCCAAGCTCTTTAAGCCACACAGGTGCTTCCAAAGCCGATTTGTATCCTACCTCAAAAAACATTTCATCATTTCCAGCAGGACCGAATTTTGCACCGCTCATTTTCCACACTCCTTTGATTTTAGTATAATATTTTCTATACTGCGTTTAAACTTAACAAACAGGCCCTTGTCATACGCTATTGGTTTTACAAGGACAGTAAACATTTTCATACGATTTCCGCCATACATATCGGTAAAAAGCTGGTCGCCCACCAAGGCACACTCTTTGGGTAAAAGTCCAAGCGTATCACATACAAGCTTTAAATACTTTCGTCTTGGCTTTAATGCCCGTGCATAATACGGAACAGAAACAGAGTTCGCAAACGCTTCAACACGCTCTTTGTTATTATTGGAAACCAAATATACAAAAAAGCCTGCACCGGCAAGGGATTCAATCCATTTTGCAACTTTTTCGGTTGCGACAGGCATATCATAGCCGACAAGAGTATTGTCAATATCAAAAATAAACGCCTTAATCCCCAAGGAACGCATATTTTCAAAATCAATCTCGTATATGTTATTTAAATATAAATCAGGAAAAAGCTTTTTAAACACTATATCACCTCAAAAAAGAAAAGACGGGGCATGTTACCCCGCCTGAACCTTCTTAGAACTTGCGTTTTCTTGCTGCTTCAGATTTCTTCTTACGCTTTACACTGGGTTTCTCGTAATGTTCTCTCTTTCTAACCTCAGACAAAACGCCCGCTTTCGCACAAGAACGTTTAAAACGGCGTAATGCACTATCTAAAGACTCATTGTCCTTTACTCTAATTTCAGCCACAATAACTTCCCTCCCTCCAAGTATGGTACTACACTAAGATGTCAAGGTAAAATTTCTACGTATCATTATACAGATTTTTATTATGCCTGTCAATAGTTATTTTTTAAATTTGAAATTTTTTATAGTTCTTGCAATAAATCATATTTATTTCAGGAATATATCGGAATATATAAATATGAATAAATTAAAAAAGTTCGGCTTTTGCCGAACTTTTTTAACTGTTATAATCTTCTTCAAACGCAGTAAGTTCTTTTTTATCTTTTAAGATTACACCTTTCTTTAAGGCTTCTGCATCTTTTCTTTGAAGGTCATTTACATATGTGTTAAGGTTATACAGGAAAAGCTCTCCGCCGTCCCTGCACATATATATTTTAATCGTATTTCCTTCAAGCCTTGCAAGATAGTGGTCTGCCTCCTCTGTATTATTTATCGGCTTAGCATCTACGGTTGTTTCTTGCACAAGATTTTCACTTTTGATTTTTTCGTTATAATTTGATGAAAAAAAGTAAGTTAAGTACATCGCAAGAAGAGAAATTGCAAACACTGCAACGCATATTGATAGGCCCCTGAAAAATTTTTTCGTCATAAAAATCTCCCTTTATTCCTTAAAATTATACTTTGTAACATTATTTTAATGTATTGTTAACATTATGTTACTTTTTTATACTATGCAAATTGATTTTATTATGTTATTATACACAATATATAGTTTGATTTTTTGCAAAAGGGGATATATCTATGAATAAGTCAGTAAAAAAATTCCTTATAGTGTTTTTGATTGCTGCGGCAATTACCGCTTTAAGTATGGTTCTTATTTTTGTCGGAGCGGTATTTGGGCTATGGGGAAACATTGATGATGTTGATGTTAATGCTCTGAAACTCAAAAACAACAGTAAAATCGTCTATATTGACCCTGATACGGGAGAAGAGAAAAACCTTCTTACCCTCTCGGCTGATGAAAAAAGAATTTGGGTTGACCTTGATGCTACACCCAAAAATCTTCAAAACGCAATTATTGCTATTGAGGACGAGCGCTTTTTTAAGCATAAAGGCGTAGATTTAAGGCGTACCACAAAAGCTACAGTAACTTATATAATAGATAAGATTACAGGCAAATCGGGTTCTGCTTCATTGGGCGGAAGTACCATTACTCAACAGTTAATCAAAAATATCACAGGCGACAAGGACCAAACCGCCGCAAGAAAAATTCTTGAAATTTCTCGCTCGGTTTCATTGGAAAAACAACTTTCCAAGAATGAAATTTTAGAACTGTATATGAACTGCATCTACCTATCACAAGGATACGGCGTTCAAATTGCTTCCAACTTATTCTTTGACAAAGATGTTAGCGCACTTAACCTTGCAGAATGTGCGGCTATTGCAGGAATTACTCAAAACCCTGTATTATATGACCCATCTGTAAATCCCGAAAAAAATAAAGAAAGACAAGAAGTTGTCTTAGGAAAGATGCTTGAACTCGGCTATATCACCCAGGAAGAATATGACGAAGCAAAAAATTATAAGCTTAAAATTTTTAACCCCAAGAGATATGACGAAGAAGAAAACAAGGTTACTTCTTACTACACCGACCAGGTTGTTTTAGATGTTTTGCGTGATTTACAAGCTATAGGATATTCCGAAGCTATGGCACATAAACTTGTTTATTCCGGCGGACTTAAAATAACTGCGGCATATAATCCGAAAATACAATCTATTGTTGATAAATATTTCAGTAACGCAAACAACTTTGCCGACCCGAAAGCTCAATCATCTATCGTAGTTTTAGACCCTTATACCGGTCAAGTTGTCGGCATTGCAGGCGGAATTGGCAAAAAGGAGGGCCGCCTTACACTTAACCGTGCATCGCAAAGTCCTCGCCAACCGGGTTCATCAATTAAACCGATTGCAGTATATGCACCTGCCATAGACGCCGGAATTATAAATTCAGGTTCAACTTTTGAAGATGTAAAAAAATCATATAATGGCTGGTCACCAAGAAACAACGACTATAATTACCGAGGTCTTGTATCTTTAAACTATGCGGTACAAGCATCACTTAACACCGTTGCGGTTGAGGTGCTTTCAAGACTCGGATTCCAAACATCTTACGACTTTTTGACCGATAAGTTGGGATTTTCATATTTGGTTTCGGAAGAAAAGCAGGATAACGGTGATATATATACCGACCTCGGTTATCCGCAGCTTGCTCTCGGAGGTCTGACGCACGGCGTTACCGCACTTGAAATGGCATCTGCTTACGCCATCTTTGCTAATGACGGAATTTATAACAAGCCTTACACCTACACTACCGTGGTTGATTCCGAAGGAAAAGAAATTTTAAATTCAAGAAATTCTTCATCAACCTATGAAGTAATAAAGCCATCTACCGCTTATGTTATGACACAACTTTTGTTAGGCGTTGTAAATAACGGTACAGGTCGCGGTGCAGGTATAGGCGGTATCCAGACTGCCGGCAAAACAGGTACAACAACCAATAATTTTGACAGATGGTTCGTAGGCTATACTCCAAATTATGTTGCCGCTGTTTGGTACGGATATGACACACCAAAAGAGATATATTCTTCTGCAAATCCGTGCGTTCCTACATTCAGAAATATAATGAGCAGTATTCATTCTAACCTTGGTAATTATAAGAGCTTTAACATACCTGACAATATGGTAAGATGTTCATACTGCACAGAGAGCGGACTTCTTCCCGGTGAGAATTGTCCTGTTGCTTCAAGCTATTTTATGCCGGGTACAACGCCAACACGATATTGTACGCTTGAACACGAACCGTTAGAACCTGAAGAAGATGAGGAAAACGCAGAGGATTCTGAAAACTCTGAAAATTCCGGTACATCAAGTGAAAACGCCAAGCCTTCGACATCTGATAATGACGATTCAGATGAATAATTCAAAATAGGCTGTAAAAGAAGTAATTTTTACAGCCTATTTTTTATTTTTTTGCTTTAAACTATTGTAATGGAAAGGTTTTTATAGTATAATGTTAAATTATAAGTAAAAAGGTTAGGTATAATATATGACACTTTCAAGATACAAATTACCCCTTATTCCTTTAAGGGGAATAACAGTTTTTCCCGGAATGGTCCTGCACTTTGATGTAGGCAGGCCAAAGTCTATTGCGGCTGTTGAAGAAGCAATGCGTCGTGACAAGCTTGTGTTTTTATGTTATCAATCAAATATTGCACTTGAAAATCCGCAAAAAGCAGACCTCGCAAAAATTGGTACAATCGCAGAAATACGCCAGATACTTCATATGCCTGACGGTAATTGCCGTGTTTTGGTTGATGGTCTTTATCGTGGCGAAATCACACGCTTCCACGATAACGATACATTTGTAGAAGTTAATGTTGTAAAACGCAACGATATACCTTGCTATGATGAGCTTGCAATTAAAGTTTTAATACGCAAGCTTCAACACCTTGTTGAGGATTTTCTTGAGGTATATGACCGCTTATCCCCTGAAGCTATTATCTCATTGCTTGAGATTGATGAGCCTGGTGAGCTTTCCGATATTGTAACTTCTAATATCCCTGTAAAGCCACAGCTTAAACAAAACGTATTAAACGAACTTGATGTCAGATTGCGTCTTGAAAAACTGATTGCAATTTTAGAAGAAGAACTCTCTATCCTTCGTATAGAAAAAGAGGTTTCCGATAAGGTACAGGATAATATTGATAATAACCAAAAAGAATATGTCCTCCGTGAGAAGCTTAAAGTCATCAAGGAAGAACTCGGCGGTGCGGAAGGTGCCGATTTTGATATTGAAAAATACAGAAAAGATATTGAAGGTCGCACACTTCCGAAATATGTTCTC
>JAZLIC010000081.1:0-2002 GCA_045617225.1 Clostridia bacterium | reverse complement strand
GTAACAACATCTTCTACAATCAAGACTCTCTGTCCTTCTTCAACCGTAAATCCTCTGCGCAGAGTCATCTCACCGTTCTCACGCTCTGCAAAAATGTTCTTTACACCGAGTTGTCTGCCGACCTCATACGCCATCTGTATTGCACCGATAGCCGGGCCGATAACAACTTCAATATTATCATCTTTAAACTGATTCGCAAGCTCTGCACAAAGCGGAACGCGATATTTTGCATCCTGAAAAATCTTTGCACATTGCATATACTTATCACTGTGCCGTCCCGAAGTCAACAAAAAGTGTCCTTCAAGTAAAACCTGTGCCTCTTTAAGCATTGCAATAATTTCTTCTCTTGTCATAACAAAACATCCTCTCTGTTTAATATATTTCTACCGCACCGACAATATCATTTATATCTTTTATTCCGTGATTGTCAAGATACGCATTTATTTCGTCACGCACACGCACCCACGCAAAGGGGTCAACAATTCCGGCAGTACCTACCGAAACCGCATTTGCACCTGCCAAAATAAACTCTATGGCATCTGCGCCGCTTGATATACCACCCATTCCTATAATCGGCAAGGTTGTTGCTTTGCGAACCTGGTATACCATTCTGACTGCAACAGGCTTTATTGCCGGGCCGGAAAGACCGCCCATATTATTTTTAAGGATAGGCTTTCGGCTCTCTATATCAATACGCATACCAAGCAATGTATTGATAAGTGAAATTGCATCAGCACCGCCGGCCTCCGCCGCTCTTGCCATCTCCGTAATATCTGTTACATTGGGTGACAGCTTTACAATAAGCGGAACTTTCGACACCGCCTTAACCCTACTTGTGATTTCTTCTATCATCTTTGGGTTTGTGCCAAATGCCATACCGCCTTCTTTTACATTCGGGCAAGATATGTTAAGCTCAAACATATCCACGCTGTCGCCTAAAATCTCGGCAACCTCGATATAATCCTCAATCGTACTGCCGCAAAGATTTGCAATCAAATTTGTATCAAACTTTCTAAGCCAATCAAGCTCACACTCTAAGAAGTGCTTTGCACCCGGGTTTTGAAGTCCGACGCTGTTTAGTATTCCAAACGGAGTTTCCGCAATACGAGGGGAAGCATTGCCCATTCTCGGTGCTTTGGAAAGTGCTTTAAGGCAAACTGCACCAAGCTCCGAAAGGTCAAAATACTCTGCATACTCTCTACCGAAGCCGAATGTGCCGGAGCCTGTTGTAACAGGGTTTTTCCATTCTATACCTGCGATATTGACTTTAAGATTAGCCATCAAACTCCACCTCCGATGCATCAAAAACAGGGCCGTCTTTGCAGACACGCTTTCGTGAGCCGCTGACCGTACAGGTGCAGGTAACGCAAGCACCTATGCCGCAACCCATTCTCTCCTCCATTGAAACCTCTGCGGAAATACCTCTTTCTTTTGCGATTTGGCAAACCGCCTTCATCATAGGCTTTGGCCCGCAAATGTATATCATCGAAACAGGATTTTCCCGGATAAATTCTCCTAAAACCTCTGTCACAAACCCGTGATGGCCATAACTTCCGTCATCTGTGGCAATAAGCACATCTTCGCAAGCAGCTTTAAAGTCGTCCTCTAAAAACACCACTTCTTTATTTCTGAATCCAAGGATTGCGGTAGCCTTGCCGGATAAAGATTTGGCAAGGTTAAGCAGTGGAAAAGTACCGATACCGCCGCCCACAACCAATACTTTTTTATCGCCGGCTTTATCAAGCGAAAAACCATTACCGAGAGGGCCCAATATATCTAAAAAATCGCCCTCATTCTTCTTTGCAAGTGATGCAGTACCTTCTCCGCGGACTTCAAAAATAAATCTAATCTGTCTGTCATCAATTACATCACAGACACTTATAGGACGGCGCAGATATGTATTTCCGCCGCAGAGAATATGTAAAAACTGTCCCGGCTTTGTCTTTTCTGCCATCTCGGCACAATCAACGGTAAAGTCATATACCGTATCCGATAAATTTCT
>JAZLIC010000080.1:0-5245 GCA_045617225.1 Clostridia bacterium | reverse complement strand
AAAAACAGAGCAGATTGCATTTGATATTGCTTTGCCTATTGCATCGGCAAATGATTGCAGTATCTATGACATCGAATATGTTAAAGAAGGCGGAGCGTGGTTTTTACGGATTTATGCCGATAAGGAAGGCGGAATAAGCTTAGATGAATGTGAGGCAATAAGCAGAGAAATATCTAAGGAGCTTGATAAAAAAGACCCGATTTCGCAGAACTACTTTTTAGAGGTTTCATCACCCGGGATTGAGCGAAAGCTTACCAAGCCGGAGCATTTTAAGCGTTATACAGGCGAGAAGATTACCATAAACCTTTATAAGGCGATAAATGGTGCAAAGCAGATTGTGGCAGAGCTTTTGGATTATAACGATGATGAAATTTTAATCAGCGTAAACGGAGAGGAAATGTCGCTCCCACACTCTGCAATCTCAAAGGTACAGCTTTACTTTGAGTTTTAAATTGATAAATATTAAATTTTATATAATTGATTTCAGAAAGGAATGGTTAAGAAAATGAGTTCGGAATTATTTGAATCATTAGAAATGATTGAAGCGGAAAAAGGTATCAGTAAGGACATAGTCCTTGACGCATTGGAGAGCGCACTTATCTCTGCATATAAAAAGCATTTCGGTGCGGTGCAGGATGTAAATGTGCGTTTTGGCGAGGAGAACGGAGAAATCCGTATTTTTGCCAGAAAGAATGTTGTTAAAGAGGTTGAGGACAGAGAAACAGAGATTTCTCTTGAAGATGCACAGAAGTACAATCCCGAGTATAAGGTTGGCGATGTTGCGGAGTTTGAGGTTACACCAAGCTCGTTCGGCCGTATTGCGGCACAGACTGCACGCCAGGTTGTTCTTCAAAGAATGCGTGAGGCAGAGCGCGAAAAGATGGTAGCAGAATATTCAGAGCATGAGAATGACATTACAAGTGCGGTTGTACGCCGTATAGAACGCAAAAATGTTATGCTTGAAATTGAGGGTGCCGAGTCGGTGCTTATGCCTAACGAGCAGGTAAAAGCGGATAACTACAAAGTCGGAGAACGCTACAAGGTATTTGTAGTAGAGGTTGCCGATAGTATAAAAGGGGTACACCTGGTTGTATCTCGTTCGCATCCGGGATTGGTAAGACGCTTGTTTGAGCTTGAAGTTCCGGAAATAGCAGACGGTGTAATCGAGATTAAGGCACTAACCCGTGAGGCAGGTTCGCGCAGTAAGATTGCAGTATATTCCGAGAATTCGAATGTTGACCCTGTCGGCACTTGCATAGGTGCAAAGGGAATGCGTGTTCAGGAAATTATCCGTGAGCTTCGCGGCGAAAAGATTGACATTATTAAGTATAGTGACGACCCTGCCGAGTACGTTGTAAATGCACTCAGCCCTGCAACCGTTAAATCAATCGAGGTTGACGAAGAAAACAAGATTTGCCACGCACTTATTGATGAGGACCAGTTATCACTTGCAATAGGCAGAGAGGGACAGAATGTTCGCTTGGCGGCAAGACTTACAGGTTGGAAGATTGATTTAGATGTTGCACCAAAGGAAGAGGTTGAGGACTAATGCCGCGCAGAATGTGTTGCATTTGCCGTAAGGAAGGCGAAAAGAGTGAGTTTATTCGTATCGCTTGCCCTAAGGAAGATGAACCGCAATTTGATAAAGATTATAAGATTATGGGACGCGGAGCGTATTTTTGCAGTATAGAATGTTTGCAATCGGCACAGAAGCGTAATGCGCTTAGCCGTGCATTTAAACGCAATGTAAGCGCAGAAGTCTATGAAAAGATTTTAGCAGGTGTATCAGATGGAAAATAAAATCAAAGGAATGATTGGCATTGCAATGCGTGCCGGTGCTTTGGATATAGGCGAGGCAAAGGCGTTAGAGCGTGCAAGGGCAGGAAAATCACATCTGCTTATTCTTGCGACAGATGCGTCACCTAACACTGCTAAAAGATTTGAGAGTGTTGCTTCAAGCAAGGAAATCCCTTTACTCCGATTTTCGGATAAGGAGTGCTTGGGGCAGATATTGGGCAGAGAATTTGCAGTAATTGTTTCGGTTTCAAATCCGGAATTTGCAAAGCAAATATTATTACTGAATTCAAGTAACCCGGAAAGGAAGGAATAATAGTATGGAAAAAATCAAAGCATATGAGTTATCAAAGGCATTTGGACTTTCTTCAAGTAAAGAAATCGTAAATGTGCTTCATGATTATAATGTTTCTACCAAAAACCATATGAGTGCTTTGGATGAAAACGAGCTTAACTTCATCTTTGAGTATTATACACAGAAAAATCAGGTTGAGGATTTTTCTATATACTTTGATAAGCCGAAGAAGGAAGAAAAAAAGAAAGCAGATAAGCCTGCGGTTAAAGCCGAAGAAGAAACAGCGGAGGAATATGAGCCGACTGCCGCAGAAATAGGCAGACAGCGCAGAACTGTTGATATGCGTGTTAATACTGTCGACCTTGACAGGATTGATAATGAGAAGCTTGAAGAACTAATCCCGGAGCATATGGCAGATGACGGTGCGGCGAAAAAGCAGAAGATAAATCAAAAGAAGAAGCAGAAGCAGATGGGCACAAAGAAGAAGCCAAACCCTGAGGATATGCTTCAAAAAACAGAAAAGCATAAGGAAAAGAAGGTAGAAAAGATAACCGTCTTGATACCTGATGCGATTACGGTCGGTGAGCTTGCAGAGCGTATGAACAGGCCTGCAACAGAGGTCGTAAAAAAGCTTATGTTCTTAGGAATTATGGCAACTGTCAACGAAACATTGGACTTTGATACCGCATCACTTATCGCAGAAGATTTTGAATGTATCGTAGAAAAGGAGATTATCGTAACAGAGGAAGATAAGCTCTTTAACGATGTTGAGGACGACCCGAAGTCATTAAAGCCGCGTTCACCTGTTGTAGTTGTTATGGGACACGTTGACCACGGTAAGACATCGCTCCTTGATACAATAAGAAATACAAATGTAACCGCCGGCGAGTTTGGCGGTATTACCCAGCACATCGGTGCGCATCGTGTGCGTGTAGGTGATAAGAAGATTACATTCTTAGATACCCCGGGACACGAAGCATTTACCGCAATGCGTGCAAGAGGTGCATTGGTTACCGATATAGCAATTTTGGTTGTTGCGGCAGACGACGGTATTATGCCGCAGACGATAGAGGCTATTAACCACGCCCGTGCGGCCGAGGTTTCAATCATTGTTGCGATTAACAAGATTGATAAGGAGGGTGCAAATCCCGACCGTGTAAGACAGGAACTGACCGAACACGGCTTAGTGCCGGAGGATTGGGGCGGTGATACTATCTGCGTTGAAGTATCCGCAAAGCAGAACAAGAATATTGACACGCTTCTTGATATGGTGCTTTTGGTTGCAGAAATGAAGGAACTTAAAGCAAATCCCGACCGCAGAGCTAAGGGAACTGTCATTGAGGCACAACTTGATAAAGGACGCGGCCCTGTTGCCACGGTTTTGGTACAGAACGGTACGCTCCGCACAGGTGATATTGTCGTTGCAGGAACTGCGGTGGGCAGGGTCCGTGCAATGAGCGATGACAAGGGCAAGAATGTAAAGAAGGCAGGGCCTTCAATCCCTGTCGAAATTCTGGGACTTTCCGAAGTGCCGGAAGGCGGCGACACCTTCTACGCAGTAGATGATGAGCGTAAGGCACGTGCGGTTGTTGAGGCAAGAAAGTTCAAAGAGAAGCAGGAAAAGCAGAAGGAAACAACCACAGTATCTCTTGAAAACCTGTTTGAGCATATCGAAGCAGGTAAGATGAAGGAACTTAACATAATAGTTAAAGCAGATGTTCAAGGCAGCGTTGAAGCAGTAAAGCAGTCGCTTGAACGTATCTCAAATGACGAAGTTAAGGTCAAGGTTATTCACGGTGCAGTTGGTGCAATTACAGAGTCTGATGTATTGCTTGCAAGTGCGTCAAACGCAATTATCGTAGGCTTTAATGTGCGTCCTACTACGGGTGCGAGCGATGCGGCGGCTACGTCAGGCGTAGACCTTAGAATGTATCGTGTTATCTATGATGCTATTGAGGATATCGAAAACGCTATGAAGGGTATGCTTGAGCCTGTATTCCGTGAAGCAATAATCGGTCATGTTGAAATCCGTACAACATTTAAGGTGTCCGGCGTCGGTACAATCGGCGGTGCTTATGTTTTGGACGGCAAAATTCAGCGTAACAGTAATGTGCGTGTTGTTCGTGACGGTATTGTTATTCACGAAGGCGAGCTTGCCTCACTTAAACGCTTTAAGGACGACGCTAAGGAAGTTATGTCCGGCTATGAATGTGGTATCAGTATCGAAAAGTATAATGACATAAAAGAAGGTGACATTGTAGAAGCGTATGTTATGGAGCAGGTAGAGCCTGAGTAAAGAAGGGAATGTTAAAAAATGCCCGGACCGCTAAAAGACAGAAGTGCCTTTTAGCTATGAACAAACTACACCTCTCGGCGTACCCTATGTACGCCTTCGGGTTAGGTTTGTCCATTCTGAACATTTTTACCTATTCCCTTAAAACAGTATTGTTTTAGTAAAGAAGGGATAATTATGGCAAATTACAGTAGAATTGACCGCATTTCCGAAGAAGTAAAAAAGGAACTCAGTATGGTACTTCGTGACCTTAAAGACCCACGCCTTGACGGGCGTATGGTATCTGTGGTGTCGGTACGTGTTACAAAGGATTTGAAATTTGCGAAAGCAAATATCAGCGTTTTTGGTGATAAAGAGGCAAAGACTGAGGTTATGGCGGCGATAAAGAGCGCAAGCGGCTTTATACGCAAGGAAATCGGACATCGCCTTAATCTGCGCAATACTCCGGAATTCACCTTTGCGGAAGATGACGGTATTGAATATGGGGCACATATTACCCAAATTTTAAAAGACTTGAACTAAAAGGGGATAAGCGTATGTTTTCCAATATAATTCCGAAGCTTAAAGACGCAAAAAAGATAGGAATATTCACCCATTATCACGCAGACGGCGATGCAATGGGAAGTTCCTATGCGTTAAAGCTTGCCCTGAAAGCGTTGGGCAAAGAGGCAGAGGTATATTTAGAGGACGGATACGACCAAGGTGCGTGGCGTCTTTTAAAGGGCAAAGAGAATACAGGCCTTGAAATTGAGGATTGTGACCTTTATGTTGCACTTGATTGTGCCGATATTTTAAGGCTTGGCAAATATGCAGATGTGTTTGGCGCTTTTGATAATACATTGGCGTTTGACCATCATATTACT
>JAZLIC010000079.1:0-2205 GCA_045617225.1 Clostridia bacterium | reverse complement strand
TCTCTGATATGGATTTAAAGGGTAAGACCTTTAAGGTTGAAGCAAAGAGAGAGGATAAGCAGTTCCCTCTTAACTCTCCGCAGATATGTATGGAGATGGGCGGACGAATTTTAGACGCATATCCTTGCCTTAAAGTAGATGTGCATAAGCCGGATATTTTAGTGCAGATAGAGCTTAGAAAAGATGCGTATGTATATACGGAAAAGGTACTTGGCGCAGGGGGTATGCCTGTCGGTTCAAGCGGCCGTGCGGCACTTCTTTTAAGCGGCGGTATTGACAGTCCTGTCGCAGGGTATATGATTGCAAAGCGTGGTGTGACCTTGGATGCGGTGCATTTTCACAGTCATCCATATACAAGTGACCGTGCAAAGGAAAAAGTAATAGAGCTGGCTCGCCTTATGACAGACTATACGGGCGAGATAAAGCTCCATATCGTACCGTTTACGGAAATTCAGCTTGCGATTATAGATAAATGCCCAAAGGAATATCTTACAATAATTATGCGCAGGATAATGATGCGGATAGCGGAAATCGTCGCAAATCGCACGGGTGCGCAAGCCTTGATTACGGGCGAGAGTATCGGTCAGGTGGCAAGTCAGACGATGGAAAGCTTAGCTTGCACAAATGCGGCGGTGGATATCCCTGTTTTCCGTCCTTGCATAGGTATGGATAAGGAGGAAATTGTCAGGATTTCAAAGAAGATTGACACCTACGAAACATCAATTTTGCCTTATGAGGATTGTTGTACAATCTTTGTGCCCAAACACCCCAAGACAAAACCGAAGCTTGATGAAATAGTCGAGGCGGAAAAGGCACTTGAAAACCTTGATGAGATGATAGCAACCGCTATATCCGATATGGAAATTATAACTGTAAAATAAACGAGGGATAAAAATGACATTTGAACTTTTATCGGTAGGAACAGAACTTTTGCTTGGACAAATTGTCAATACCAACGCACGGTATTTAAGCCGAAAGCTGAGCGAGCTTGGCTTTGATGTGTACTATACAACGGTGGTCGGCGATAACCCCGGAAGGCTTAAAGAAGCATTAAGGATTGCCGCTATGCGTGCAGATGCGGTGATTACTACGGGCGGCCTCGGCCCGACCGGTGACGATTTGACCAAGGAAACCATTGCTGATTTCTGCGGTGTAAAGTGCGTAATGCACGAGGAAAGCAGAAGAAGGATAGAGGAGCGGTTTAAAAAGTCAGGCACATATATGGCGGAGAATAATCTAAAACAAGCGGAAATGCCCGAGGGGTGTATAATCCTTCCCAATAATAACGGTACCGCCCCCGGAGCAATCATAGAGGACGATAATGCCACCTTTATTATGCTGCCCGGACCGCCTAATGAGATGAAGGCAATGTTTGACGAGAGTGTTTTGCCATATCTTAAAGAGAAGACAGATGCGGTGATATTTTCACGTTCCCTCAGAGTGTTCGGAATAGGCGAGTCGGCGGCAGAGGAGAAGCTTAAAGACCTGATTGGCTCACAGACTAATCCGACAATCGCACCGTATGCCAAGATTGGCGAGGTGGAGCTTCGCCTTACTGCAAAAGCGGAAAGCGTAGAGAAAGCGGAGAAGATGCTGAAACCTTTAGAAGAAAAGGTAAGGGCGATTTTAGGCGATACGGTTTACGGAACAGGTGAGGACACAACCCTGCAACAAGTAGTAGTGGAAACCTTGTGCCAAAAGGGAATGCACGTTTCTACTGCGGAGAGTTGCACGGGCGGAATGATTGCTGAGCGTATAACAAGTGTCCCCGGAGCGTCGGAATGTTTTGACAGGGGTGTTGTTACTTACTCAAATGATGAAAAGCAAAAATTGCTTGGGGTGAGCGGCGATACCTTAAAGAAGTACGGCGCCGTATCGGAGCAGACCGCCCTTGAAATGTGCAAAGGCGCAAAAGAGTTCAGCGGTGCAGATGTTGCAATTTCGGTCACGGGTATTGCAGGGCCGGGCGGCGGAAGTGAAGAAAAGCCGGTGGGACTTGTCTATATCGGCATCTGTGCAGACGGTGTCCATCGTGCATATAAGTTCAACTTTACAGGCAGTCGTGATGTGGTAAGAGAACGCACCTGCCTTAATGCGTTAGACCTTGTACGCAGGTATGCACTCGGAATATTATAGTAAAAGGTGACTTTTTACCTATCCCATAAAAAACGCTCCCTTGTGAATGGAAGCGTTTTTAAATATCTA
>JAZLIC010000078.1:0-17484 GCA_045617225.1 Clostridia bacterium | reverse complement strand
TATCACTTTTTATATCATATCCATGCTTTAAAACAGATTTATCCTCAAAAATTGCTTTTAAAACCAAAGTATCCGGATTTGAAATTGCATAAAACGCCTTGCCGTCAGATATACCCAATATATCTTTATTATCCGAAAATGTATAATATACTTTATCTGCTCCATTTATTAAGGAAAGTGCCTCATCGGAGCTTATAATTTTAACATCAGGGATATCAAAATCCACTTTCTTATCGGAAACATTCTCTAAATTGAGCTTGCTTAAAAATGACTTAAAATTAAGTCGCCTGAATATATCCGCAAGCGCTTGCTCGTTATACTCTTTAATCTTCGCATCGGAAAAGCCGAATTCAAGAGGTACATTTCTGTCAATTCTGCTGAGCACTTTACTCAGCTTTGCCATTTCGTGACCGTCATTAAGCTTATTTTTAACAGATGCAGTAGCCTCAATACTCTCTAAATTATCATAAATATTTTCAATACTTTTATAATTTTGTATAAGCGAAAACGCAGTCTTTTCACCAATGCCTTTAACGCCCGGAATATTATCCGACGCATCACCCATCAAGGCTTTTACATCTATAAATTCATCAGGTGTAACACCGTATTTTTCCAAAACTTCATCTGCACCGTACTTGGTTGTGGTGGTGTTTCCCATACGAGTAATGACCAAATCAATTTTTGTAAAATCCGATGCAAGCTGTAAATCATCTTTGTCACCTGTTAAGATATTGCAAAATATCTTTTCTTCCTCGCACATTCTCGATATTGTGCCGATTATGTCATCGGCTTCGTAGCCCTCCATTTCAAGTGAGCAACAATTCATCGCCGAAAGCACCTCTTTTATAACCGGGAACTGTGCAATAAGGTCATCCGGGGCAGGCTTTCGTTGTGCTTTATATTGGTCATATAATTTATGTCTGAATGTCGGCGCTTTTAAATCAAATGCAACACAAAGGTAGTCATACTTTTCTTCTTCCAACTGCCTTAAAAGTATATTTAAAAAACCAAAAATAGCATTCGTCGGTGTGCCATCGGGCGCACTTAAAGGACGAATGCCGTAATATGCACGATTCAAAATACTGTTTCCATCAATCAATAATAATTTTTCCATAACAATTATCCCTTTATCTAATTTTTGTAAAAATCTTCTTAAATATTATCAAAAATACAGATACCTCTCTTACTATTAAAGAGTAACACAAATAAGTATCAATGTCAATTTAAAAACATATACAAACAAGCACCGACCTTTTAAAGTCGGTGCTTGTTATCAAAAACTATTTATCGCAACCGCAGAAACAACCTCCGTCGGCATTTGCAAAATTATTTGCGGTAGCCGGTGGGAAAAACTCATCAATCGGGAAGCGTATCTCGTCAAATAATTCGCAAGGCTCGTTATCTGTTGAAGATACACATTCTTTTTTAGGTATACAAAAATCGACCGCATTGACTAAAAGTTGCACCGGTCGCACAAGCTTTACAATACTGAACAGTCCAACGCTTACCAAAACCTTGCGAGCGTTGCTTTCAATAAGCGGAGCATTATCAAAGCAATTGCAAATAATCTTTGATACTTCGGCGTCACTCTTAAAGATGTTTTCGTTTTGGCAACAATCACAATCACAACATTCATTATCAACAAGCTTTGCACTGAGTACAATAGGGTCAACGGTAGTGACAACCGCTTTCGGAAGATTGTTTGTACTCTTTGTTACACCTCTGCATACGCCATCTCCTGTTGATTCAAAAGAACGTGCATTACCTTCCGAGCCAAACAAAATAACTCTCTTGTCAAATGTGGCAAGTCCTTTTACCTCGGTCGGACACGATATTCCGGTATATACATCAAAGTTTATAAGGATAAAGAACTTTAAGTCTACCGCAAAATATCCTCTGTTAAACGGTATTTTTTCTACATCACAGTTAATCCAAATTATCTCTGCGCTTTTAGGCTTTACATTTATAGCGTCCTCTATAAGTTCCTGGACGCATGCAGTAAAGTACACCCTCTCATCCGTGACACAATCACGGTCTCTGCAAGCATCATAAATCTTTTCCGTCTGTATACACACCGGATTTGAAAACGCATTTTCCATGCGTTCTCTCGCTTCAACAGCTTCTTGGATTGCGTCTTCTTCAGCCGCAATATTTAAATTGCTGTTTCCGCAAGATCTACAATGACTTCTTTCATATCTTTCATTCATAATATGTCCTCCTTTAAAAATTTTAAGTGCATTACGCCTTCCAATAACATAATATGACGCTGATTGTTTTTTGTTCGTGTAATCTTTGCAAACTTTTCGTTAAAATTACACAAAAAACTATCAGTCTTTTGTGGAGTTTTCGGTTGATTTATCGCAAAATCTGCGTTACAATAGTAGGAGTATTGTATTTCATTTAATTGGAGGATTGCTTTATGAAAACTTATGACACATCAAAAATTATGAACTTCTGCCTTTTGGGACACGGTAACTCCGGTAAGACATCATTGGCAGAGGCTATGCTTTTTACATCGGGTAATATTGACCGTTTAGGTCGTACACAAGAAGGTACAACCGTTATGGACTTCACACCCGAGGAAATCAAGCGTAAGTTCTCTATAAGTGCCGGCGTTGCCGCTTGTGAGTGGAACGGCGTGAAGTTTAATATTATTGATACCCCGGGATACTTTGACTTCGTAGGTGAAGTTCAACAGGCACTTCGTGTATCCGATGCAGCCGTTATTGTTTTAAGCGGTAAATCAGGATTGACAGTAGGTGCCGAAAAAGCTTGGAAATACTGCGAAGATATGAAGATACCGAGAATTATATTTATAAATAAAGTTGATGATGAGCGTGTAAACTATGCAAATGTTCTTCAACAGTTAAAAGATAAGTATGGAAAGAAAATTGCTCCTTTCCAGCTTCCTATCCGTGAAGGTGATAAAATCACAGGCTTTGTAAATGTTGTGGAGCGTGAAGCACGCAAATTTGACGGCGACCGTACCGTTACCGCAGAAATGCCGGACGGTCTTGAAGATGATTTAAACGAACTTCGCGATATGATTAACGAAGCCGTTGCCGAAACTTCCGAAGAACTTATGGATAAGTTCTTCGCAGGTGAGGAGTTCACTTTGCCCGAGATGTACTCGGCACTCAGAACAGGCGTAAGCGCAGGCGATATAGTTCCTGTTCTCTGCGGAAGTGCCTATAACAAGCTTGGTATTTCTTCTTTGATGAATGCCATACACGCTTACTTCCCGACTCCTGACGCAAAAGATGAATTTATAATCGGCAAAAAGAAAGACGGCAGCGATTCAAGACTCAAAGCCGACAGCAGCGAGCCTCTTTCTGCATTGGTATTTAAGACCGTTGCTGACCCATATGTAGGTAAGCTTTCTTACTTCCGTGTTTATTCCGGCGTTATAACTGCCGACACTACGGTTTATAATATGAACATTGACGCTAACGAAAAAATCGGCAGTATTTATGTTATGCAGGGTAAAAAGCAAATTGAGGTAAGCCACTTAAACGCAGGTGATATCGGTGCAGTTACAAAACTCAGCAAGACAGGCACAGGTGAAACGTTAAGCAGTCTTAATCATCCGCTTCAGCTTCCGGGAATTGAGTTCTCAAAGCCTAATATGTCCTTAGCGGTTGTATCAAAAGCCAAAGGCGACGAAGATAAAATTGCACAAGGTCTTACAAAGCTTATGGAAGAAGATAAGACATTTATCCTCGAAACAAACAAAGAAACACACCAACAAATACTTAAAGGTCTTGGCGACCAGCATATTGATGTTATAGTTTCAAAGCTTAAGAGCAAGTTCGGCGTTGATATATCATTTGAAGAGCCTCGTGTTCCTTATCGTGAAGCAATCCGCAAAGCGGTTAAGGTTGAAGGTAAACACAAAAAGCAATCCGGCGGACACGGTCAGTACGGACATGTTTGGATTGAATTTGAGCCGACAGATGAACAAGGTCTTGTATTTGAAGAAAAAATCTTTGGCGGAAGCGTTCCGAAGGGTTACTTCCCGGCAGTTGAAAAAGGTCTGCAAGAGTCGATGCAGCACGGTGTCCTTGCCGGATATCCGATGACAGGCCTTAAAGCAACATTGGTTGATGGTTCTTATCACGATGTTGACTCATCTGAAATGGCATTTAAGATTGCCGCAAACCTCGCATACAAAGCTGGTATGGAGCAGGCTTCTCCTGTTATATTAGAGCCTATCGGTCATCTTAAAGTTTATGTTCCGGATAGCTTTACCGGTGATATTATCGGCGATATAAATAAGCGCAGAGGTCAGATGCTTGGTATGACTCCGCAAGATGATGGATTTACACTAATCGAAGGCGAAATTCCAATGGCAGAAATGCACACTTATGTTTCTGATCTTAGAAGTATGACACAAGCAAGAGGCACCTTTGAGTTTGAATTTGAACGCTATCAAGAAGCACCAAACAATGTTATTGAAAAGATTATTGCAGCAGAGAATAAGTAATTAAGCCCCTATTGTCCACTATCCCAAGTTATTGCGGATAGTGGGCTTTCTCTATATATAGTCAAGTTTATTTTAGAAAACACCACATTTAGTATTTGTAATCAATTTGTAACATTAAAACTATTGACTTAAATTTCTGCTATGGTATAATCAAGCTATCGCAAATTTCACATTGTGTGTAATAAAACAAATTGATTTAAGGAGAATAGTATTATGGAAGTAAAAATTGAAAATGGTACGTTAGGAGCAAAAGAAGTTGATTATTATGTACAGCGCATCAAAAAACAAAATCCGGGTATGGAGCTTACCGAACTTACTTTAAGCGTTTGTGATGACGGATATGTTGATGCATCTTACACATTAGAGCCTGTACCTTTTGAGAGAATTCGCAGAATTACAGGTTACTTGGTAGGTACTGTTGATAGGTTTAACAATGCAAAGCGTGCAGAAGTCAATGACCGTGTAAAGCATATGAGCCTTATGTGATGTTAATTCTGAACATTTTTACCTATTATATAAAAAACCTCTCGGTCAAACCGAGAGGTTTTTTAATTATTTAGGTTTTACAACTATATTGATAAGCTTATTTGGAACGGCAATAACTTTTACTACTTCCATTCCGTCAATCAATTCAAGCACACGCTCATTTTGAAGTGCAATTTCCTGCATCTCATTTGGCTTTAAATCAGGTGCAATCATCATCTTATCACGTATTTTACCGTTGATTTGAAGTACAATTTCAACCTCATTTACCGTCAAAGCATCTTCATCATACTTTGGCCACGGTTGAACCGCTACATCGTTTCCTGTGAGGATTTCCCACATTTCAGAAGTAATGTGCGGCACAAACGGCGAGAGTAAAAGAACTGTACTCTCTATTGCTTCACGGATTAAACCACCGTTATAATCTTCTGTTGACACCTTTTCTTTATAAGCATAAACAGCGTTTACAAGCTCCATAATCGAACTGATAGCTGTGTTAAAGCTAAATCTCTCACAGTCATCTGTAACCTTCTTAATACTTGCGTGTACTGCGAGACGAAGCTTCTTTTCATTATCATTTAACGATTTTTGGTCAACCTTTTCATCTTTGATATACGGCTTTAATTCTTCCACTGCACGCCATACACGATTTAAGAAACGATATGCCCCTTCAACGGCAGTATCATTCCAATCAAGGTCACGCTCCGGCGGTGCCGCAAATAAAATAAACAATCTTGCAGTATCGGCGCCGTACTTACTGATAATTTCCTCAGGGCTTACCACATTACCTACTGACTTTGACATCTTTCCGCCATCTTTTAAAACCATACCTTGTGTCAAAAGATTTGCAAAAGGCTCGCTTGCAGACAAATATCCCAAATCACTAAGTACCTTTGTGAAAAATCTTGCATATAAAAGGTGAAGTATTGCGTGTTCAACACCGCCTACATACTGGTCAACACTCATCCAATAATCAGCCTTGTCCCTTGCAAACGGCAAATCCTTATTATGTGGGTCACAGTAACGGAGATAATACCATGATGAACATACAAATGTGTCCATAGTATCTATCTCACGAACTGCGTGACCGCCGCACTTAGGACAGGTTGTATTAACGAAGTCCTCGCATTCACTAAGCGGTGATTTACCTTGTCCCGTAAACTTAACATTTTCAGGAAGCATAACAGGGAGGTCGCTCTCAGGTACGGGTACCTCTCCGCACTTGTCACAATATATAATAGGAATTGGCGCACCCCAATATCTCTGTCTTGAAATAAGCCAATCACGAAGCCTAAAATTAACCTTCTTCACACCTATGCCCTTATCCTCTGCATAGGCAATCATTTTCTTTAACGCCTCTTTATTATTAAGGCCGTTAAACTCACCTGAGTTTTCCATAATTCCTTCTGCCGCAAAAGCCTCAGTCATATCCTCATACTTCATATTCTTGCCCTCAGGCTGAATAACAATGCGGATAGGCAAATTATACTTCTTTGCAAAATCAAAATCACGCTGGTCGTGTGCAGGCACGCCCATAACGATACCTGTACCGTAATCCAAAAATACATAATTTGCAAGATAGAGCGGTATCTTCTCTCCGTTAAACGGATTTATCACATAAGTGCCGGTGAAAGCGCCTTCCTTCTCTGTATCGGTTGCAGAACGCATAATTTCGCTCTGCCCCTGAACTTTTTTAATAAACTCACGGCACTTTGCTTCTTCCGGCTTACCTGAAATAAGTTCATCGACAACGGGATGTTCAGGTGCAATAACCATATATGATACACCAAAAATTGTATCAGGGCGTGTTGTATATACAGTAAGTGTCTTATCGCTTCCGTCAATTTTAAAGTCAATTTCTGCGCCTTCGCTTCTGCCAATCCAATTTGACTGCATTGCCTTTACCTTATCCGGCCACCCCTTTAAGGTATCAATATCGTCTAAAAGGCGTTGCGCATAATCGGTAATCTTAAAGAACCACTGCTCAAGGTCCTTTTTACCGACTTCGGTTTTACAACGCTCACACTTTCCGTTAACAACCTGCTCATTTGCAAGAACTGTCTGACATGAAGGACACCAATTTACATACGACTTCTTTTTATATGCCAAACCGTTTTTGTAAAGAGTTAAAAACATCCACTGTGTAAACTTATAGTAATCAGGCTTAGCGGTTGCAACCTCCCTGTCCCAATCGTAACTGAGTCCAAGACTTTTAAGTTGCTCACGCATATTATCAATATTTGACCAAGTCCAATCAGCAGGCGGTGTTCCGTTCTTTATAGCTGCGTTCTCTGCCGGCAAGCCGAACGAATCCCAGCCCATCGGATGAAGGACATTATATCCGTGCATCTTTTTATAGCGCGCCAAAACATCACCGATTGAATAGTTGCGCACATGTCCCATATGTAAATTTCCTGACGGATACGGGAACATTTCAAGAGCATAATATTTCGGTTTATCACTTTCTTCGTCAGTTTTAAACGCAGAAGTATCAGCCCAATGTTTTTGCCATTTTGCCTCAATTTCCTTAAAATCGTATTTCATATATATCCTCCCATATTACAAATCAATCTGTTAAAATGTCGCTTATATCAATCTTTTTAGCGTCCTGCCAAACATGATTAAGTCCATAAAAGTCACGCGGCTCTTGCTTGAATATATGCAGTATAACATCATCATATCCAAGTAAAACCCATTGTGCACTACGATAACCTTCTTTATTTATTGCGAAAACGCCTTCCTTTTCAAGTTCTTCCTCTACATTGTCGCAAAGTGCCTGAACCTGTGTATCGGAGCCGCCGGTTACAATCACAAAATATTCCGTCAATGTGGTAAGTCCTCTAAGGTCCAACACTTCTATATCTTTTCCCTTTTTCTTGTCTAATATTTCAACAATTTTATTTACAATTAAATTTTCAGATGCCATAAATCTACCTCACACTAAATTTCAAAATCTTTTCCGATTATAAACATAACATCCGCCTCGGAGTTATCTTTACTTTCCGAAACAGGAAGTGCTTTAAAATGTTTTTTTATCTCACTTGCCGAATTTTCGGTATACTCTATCAAGCTTGACGCAGAACGCTTTTCTGCCCATGTCACACACGAAACAACTTCAAAGCCTCTATCTTCTAAAACTTTTTTGACAGCTTCGTTCATATTTTTACCACTCGCATCTGCGACTATAACTTTTACTTTATCGGTTTTCTTTTTTCTTGCAGAACGCTTTTCTCTTTTTGGCGAAGAAGTGTTGTCTGAATTAAAATTCTCGTCAACAATGCGTTTAAGCTCCGCTTTATCAGGGACAAAATAAGAGCCTCCACCTATGTATCTGCCTTCTCCGGGAATAGTAAAGATTTTCACATCGTCACTTCTTATACCAAGCATTTTAAACATCATACCCCAAATTTCTCCGCCGGAGAAATCGGTTTCAACATTTTTGCTTATTGCGCCGTAAATCTGCGGTGCCTTAAAGATTGACATTGGTGACAAAAGCTTGTCCGCAACTGCGGCATAAAATTCCTTCTGTGCCTTCATTCTTCCTACGTCACCATCAGGATAGCCGCTGCCGTCATTGCCTTTACGATAACGCATATACATTTCTGCGTGTTCTCCGTCTAAAACCTGCTCGCCTGCCTGCAAATCAATTTCGAGTCCCTGTACAGGGTCAGAATACTTCATTCTGATTGGGACGGTCACCTTTACGCCGCCAACCGAATCCACAAGCTCTTTAAATGCCTCAAATGATACTATCACGGTCTTTTCAGCTTTTATACCTGTTACCTGATATATCTCGTCTAACATAACGTCAGTTCCTGAATAATATGCAGAATTTATCTTTTTATCATTTCGGTGATTATCCACTTTGGTATCTCTCGGTATCTGCAAAATGTTCACGGTTTTACTGCCGCTTTTAACCTGACATAAAAGGATAAGGTCTGTGCGATAGCCGTCTGCGTCAACGCCTGCAACAACAAAAGTTTCTACTCCTTTATCACCGGAAAAATTTCCAAAAAAACTAAACCTCTGTCCTGTTTTCAGTGCAACGGCAAAATTAAAACACATCCATATTATAATCAAAATAGTAAGAATAAAAATACAAAATCTAAGCGGTGATTTTATCTTCATATTAATCTCCATTCCGCCACTACGCGCCGGCACAAACAGTAATAAAAAATCTCTTAACCGCGTAGCAAGGAATGACAAGAGATTAATCGCGCACGTGCGTTTCCGAGTTTATCGAGGAAAATTTCGCACGCGCAATATAAATCCGCCGGAGGCAATAACAGGAAAGGAACTTTCGCGTTATTTCTCCTGACTGCTTATTAAAAAGTTGCGTGCCGACACTGTATCTAAATGTATCGGCAACTTTCTGTTTATAAGTGACTGTATAGTAAAATCAATTCCAAAAACAATGGCTTTATCTATATCTCTGTACGCAAGTTCTTTAAGTTCTTCAACGCCGTCATATGTGCGATTTGGCTCTATATAATCCGCAATATACACAATCTTGGTAAGCAAAGGCATATCCGCTTTTCCCGTCGTGTGATAGTATATGGCATCAAAAATATCTGCACCTTCTATCTTAAAGACATCTTTTGCAAAATATGCACCCAAAGGGCCGTGCAGAAGATTTGGCATAGCCTTCATAATTTCATCTGCTTGACCGCCGTACTTCTCAAAAAGGCTTAACATTTTATCTGCACTGAACTCCTTTGCGCAATCATGCACCAAGCCTGCAATATAAGCTTTTTCAGCATCTGCGCCATAGGTATTCGCCAACTTTTCGGCTTCCTCCGCTACGCCGAACGAGTGCAGATAGCGTCTTTCGCTCAAATTGCTTTTAAGATAAGTTTTTATCTCGGAAATCTCAATCATTTTTTAACTCCAAATCAAAGATAAAGTCCATATTTCTTAATATACTCATAAACCATAGGCTCTACAAAAGAACTTATATCCTCGCCATCACGCAGTTTTTTTCTGATTTCAGTAGAGGAAATTTCTACAACCGGCATATCAACGGTCATAATTTTTGCATTATAATCGGATTTAAGGCGTGATATTTGTTCTTTAATACGCACATCAGATATTTCTTTTCTTGGCATAACGCAGATGGTTGCAAGCCTGAAAATTTCTTCCGGCTTATACCATTTTTCAATATAGTCAAGAGAATCAGCACCTAAAATAAAATATAATTCAGCACCCTTATAAATCCGAGAAAGCATTTTAAGAGTATCGGCAGTATAACAAGTTTTGTTTTGTGTGGCTTCGTAGTCACAAACAGAAAATTTTGAATTCTTTTCTGCCAAAAACGATACCATTTTAAGTCTGTGCTTTGCATCAATTATTTCAAAATTATCCTTATGCGGCACCGTACCCGTCGGGAGGAAAACAAGCCTGTCAAGCCTACAACTTTTAAGAGCCGCCTCAGTCATTGCACTATGCCCTAAATGCGGAGGATTAAAAGTTCCTCCGAAAATTCCCACTCTGTCCATCAGTATTTAAGCACCATATTTACATCTGTATCAATCTCTTTAACCTTTGAGCTCTCTGCCTTTACATTATAAAGGTCAAACTTATCACCCTCGATGCTCATATTCTTAAAGAATATAGTGTTTCCGTTAGCTTTAAGGCCATATGCGTTTACATCTTCCTGAATTTTTCTTGTTTTACCTTTTTGATTTACGCCAAAGAGTTTTCCTGTTTGAGTTGTAAAATCAAAGTTGGTGGCATAAACGGTATCAAGACCTAATTTATCAAAAGTAAACGAGCTTGATCCAACACCTGTCGCAAGTGATTTGGTTTCACCGCCGATATAAGATAACAGCTCAACAGAGTTACTGTCCTTATCATAGTTTGCGGCATAACGAATTACAGAACCGTCAGTTGATACATGACACGAATATGCAGTATTTGAAATCTGCTTTTCGCCGCCTACAAAACCGTTCATAACAGATGCGGTATAAAGCGTTCCGTGTTCCGAATTTGTATCAAAGCCTGCAATATATGCAACTGTTGACAAATCGTCGCTTATTGCGAACTGAACAATTCTTGCGTGTTGGTCATCAAGAAACACGCCTACATTATTTGCAATTTTTTGTGAATTTGCTTCAGCGGAATTAACATAATAATAATCAATGATTTTCTTACCGTCATTATCATAAGCCTTTGTATAAACTACCGACAATTCATCGGTACTGATGTTTGTAATCTCCGTAATGCCGTCTGCAAGCTTCTTCTTAGCATTTGATGCAAGATTTATAAATACAAGGTTATGGAAGCCGTCTTTCTCTGCCTCATATGCGTATATACTGTTATTTGCTTTAAGGATAACAGGTGCAAGCTTTGTACTTCCTGCAATCAATGTCGGCATATCGTCATTTGGTTTTATACTGTATACATCGAATATTTCCGTATCCTTATGATAGCTTTTACCGTAAATTGCAACGCTACCGTCAAAGTTTGCACCAAAGAGCATAGAAACATCAGAATCAAGCATTTTGCTCTCACCAATCTTCTTGCCAACCGTCTTTGAATAAAGGTTTCCAACGTAGTATTCGGGATTGTATTCCGTCACATAAAGCGCCGTACTGCTGTCCGCTGAGAAAGAATAAAAACCATCAGACACAGATGCTGCAAGAATTTCTACTTTCTTTTCGTTTGCATTCCAATAGCAAAGTTGTCCATCTGTACCATCGGAATTTGCACCGGATAAGAACATTACGGATTTTCCGTCCTCTGATATCAAGAACTTATAAAAAATATTTGACGCAATTTTAACTTTCTTTTTTACATCATTCTCCGGAATATATACAAGGTCACCGGAATAATCTATCATATCAAAATTTTCAAAGAAGTACATATTCTTCCCGTCTTTTGAATACTGTAACAAATCTTTCTTAGAGAATGCCGTCTCTTTGCTTTCTTCAGTTTTCTTATCCTCTTTATCAGACTTCTTATCGCTTGTCTTTTTCTCATCCTTATCAGACTTTTCATCTTTTTCGGAAACTTCTTCCTTAGCAGGTGCTTCTTCGTTCAAAACAAAAGAGTCGGTAATCTGCACAGGTTTTCCGCCCGTTGTCATAAACGCCGAATTATCTTTAAGGTAAACGGTCGGAACTTCAACAGGTTTATTCAAAATCGAAGAAATCATACTGATAACTCCAATAATCAAAGAAATCACCAATACCAGAGCGATGCCGACAAAGAAAATTCTTCTTGCCCTTTTATTCTTGCCACGGCTGATTTTCTTTTTGCTGTCATCATTCTTATTTTCTATCTGTGCAGGAGCCTTACGGGCGGAATGATGCTTGCGTTTACTGTTGCGTTGTGCTGCGCGTTCTGCTGCCTGTCTGTACGCCGCAACTTCCGGGTCATCTTCCAATGCCATTTTGCGGTCTGCCACCTCGGCGGCTTGTCTTACCTCTTCTGACTCCTTAAAAGTTAAAGTATATTGAATATCAAAGTCATAACTTTCTTTATTTGGGTCAAGCTTTGAATATACACCTTCGTTTTGCATACGAGTAAATTCATCTTTATTGTCAAGCTCGGTTTTGCAAAAAGGACATATAGTTGTTTTGCTATCAAGCTCAACTCCGCATTTTGGACACTTCATTACTTAATCAACCGCCTTTCAGCTAATTTGTATTATATAAAAAGTTTGTTTCAATAAGTATATTTAGTATATCATATTACTTTACGAAAAACAATATTTTTTATCAATATTTATCTTTTTTTAGTTTATTTACCATTTCAATTTCTTTTTGGGTAAGCTTTGCTTTGGAAAGCATACCTCTGCGCTTATTAAAGGTATTTATAATCGACATTTCTCTTTTCCAAGCACATATGTTTTTATGGTGACCGCTAAGCAAAACTTCCGGAACCTTCACCCCGTGCCAAACCTCAGGTCGTGTATATTGGGGATATTCAAGCAAGCCGGAATAATGCGACTCCTCTAAAAAAGCATCTTCACAAGCCAACACCCCGGGTACTAATCGTGCAACGGTATCAACTACCGCCATTGCTCCGATTTCGCCGCCGGTCATTACAAAATCGCCGATAGATAGCTCCATATCCGCTATCTCGTCCAAAACACGCTGGTCAACACCCTCATAATGACCGCAAATAAGCACAATATGATTATGCTTCGCCAGCTTTTTTGCAACACCTTGTCGAAATGTTTTCCCTTGTGGTGATAAGTATATGGTAAGCGGCTTTTCTTCTTCGTTTTCAATAACACTCATATACGCATCATAAATCGGTTGAGGTTGCATTACCATACCTGCACCGCCGCCATAAGGATAATCGTCCACCTGTCTATGCTTATTATTAGCAAAATCGCGTATCTGAACATATTCAACTTCAATTATGCCCTTGCTTCTTGCGCGTCCAATGATACTTGAACCAAGCACCGCTTCTATCACTTCCGGGAAAAGTGTTAAAATTGTAAACTTCATCAATCAATCAATCCTTTAAGTAAATGCACAATCACATAACCGTCCTCAATGTTTACTTCCTTTACAACATCAGGGATAACGGGAATCATAATTGCTTTTTTTCTATCCGATTTTAAAAGGTAAACATCATTACTTCCTGTGTGAATAACCTCTTGAATATCGCCTAAATATTCGCCTTCATCAGTTTCTACTTTTAAGCCTTCCAAATCCGCAATATAATACGTTCCTTCCGGTAGTTCACCCAGCTGTGTACGGTCTACCGTTATAATTTTATTTTTAAACAACTCCGCTTTTTCGATAGTGTCAACACCATCAAGCAAAGCAAGAACACAATTCTTGTGAAGCCTTGCTTTTGAGAGTTGATATTTTTCGTCGTCAATATAAATATAGTCAATATCATAAAACACCTCAGGGTCATCACACCAAGGTTGAATTTTAACCTCTCCGCGAATTCCGTGGGTATTCACAATCTTTCCGATTTCTAAAACATCTTTCAACTTCCGCACCAACTTTTCTTTATAATATCACATAGGGGATACGGTTTTCCGCATCCCCATCTGTTTTATTTAATATCAACGATTACCTTTTTGTTTTCACGACTTGCAGTCGCTTTCATAACCGTTCTGATTGCTTTTGCAATTCTGCCCTGTTTACCGATAACCTTACCCATATCAGCATCAGCAACATGCAGAGTAAATGTAGTAGTACTTTCATTTTCCTCTACACTTATCTCTACTGCGTCAGGCTCGGTAACCAAAGACTTTGCAATAAATTCAAGTAATTCTTTCATTTTTAGCCTCCATAAAAGGATAGGAATTATTAGATAATTCCCTTTCCTTTAAGCAATCTCTTTACAGTATCGGTAGGCTGTGCACCGTTTGCAATCCACTTTTGAACCTTCTCTGCATCAAACTCAACAGCAATAGGATTTGTCATAGGATTGTAAGTACCAACCTGCTCAATAAATCTGCCATCTCTCGGGTATCTTGAATCAGCTACTACCACACGATAAAACGGAGCCTTCTTTGCACCCATTCTTCTTAAACGAATTTTTACTGCCATTTAAAACTACCTCCAAATATATATAATTTTTTAATTTTTATCAAATGTTAAAACGGGAATCCGCCTCTGCCGCCCATCAAGCCGCCAAAGCCGCCGTACTTTTTCTTCTTTTTGCCCATACCGCCAAGCTGTTTCATCATCTTCTGCATACCGTCAAACTGCTTTATAAGTGCGTTTACCTCCGAAACTGTTGTGCCGCTTCCCTTAGCTATACGCTCTCTGCGAGAAGGTGTAAGCTTATCTAAAAGGTCACGCTCACGCGGAGTCATTGAAGTGATTATTGCACTGATGTGACCGACTCTGCGCTCATCAATATCAATATTTTTAAGAGCCTTTGTGTCAACACCCGGAAGCATACCGATTATGTTTTGAAGTGGACCCATATTCTTCATCTGTTCCATCTGGTCCAAAAAGTCGGTAAAGGTAAACTGTTGGGTGCGGAGCTTTTTTTCAAGCTCCTCTGCCTTCTTCATATCCAAAGCTTCTTCTGCTTTTTCAATAAGACTAAGCATATCGCCCATACCCAAAATTCTTGATGCCATACGGTCCGGGTGGAAAACTTCCAAATCCGTAAGTTTCTCGCCCATACCGCAATATTTGATAGGCTTCTGCGTTACTGCACGGACAGAAAGTGCCGCACCGCCACGAGTATCACCATCAAGCTTTGTAAGCACAACACCGCTTATTTCAAGCTCTTTATTGAATGTATCCGCAACATTTACCGCATCTTGTCCGGTCATTGCATCAACAACCAATAAAATCTCGGTAGGTTCAACCTCTGCCGCAATTTGCTTTAATTCATCCATAAGTTCTTCATCAATATGAAGTCTGCCGGCAGTATCAATAATCAAAATATCATTTGAATGTTGCCTTGCATGCTCGTATGCCGCTTTGGCAATTCCGACCGCGTCGGTACTGCCCTCAACTGCAAATACAGGCACATCAAGCTGACCGCCTACCACTTGAAGTTGTTTTACAGCAGCAGGACGGTAGACATCACAGGCACACAAAAGCGGTCTTTTGCCTTGCTTTTTAAGGATACCGCTAAGCTTTGCGGCGGTTGTTGTCTTACCTGCACCCTGAAGACCTGCCATCATAATTACTGTCGGTGGCTTTGAAGAAACATTAAGTTTTTCCGCCTCGCCACCCATAAGCGATATAAGCTCTTCGTTAACAATTTTTATAACCTGTTGTGCAGGAGTCAATGACTCCATAACCTCTGCACCGGAAGCACGCTCGCTAACCTGTTTTACAAAATCCTTTACGACTTTAAAGTTAACATCTGCTTCCAAAAGCGCAAGCTTCACCTCACGCATTGCATCCTTTAAATCTTTTTCGCCAATCTTACCTTTTCCACGAAGTTTTTTAAAGGTATTCTGGAGTTTTTCTGATAAACTTTCAAATGCCATAACATACCTCCGCTTTAAGCCTGATTAATCTCACCGATAGTAATCAAAATCTCGTTAATCTTTCTTTTAATATCATCAGATAAAAGGCGATTGCCCGGTGATGCTTCAATATCGCGAATAATATCATCAATATACGCAAGCTTTTCGTTTATTGACATAAACCGACGGAACAACTCTAACTTTTCCTCAATTTGATAGAGAGAATGTTCGGCACGCTTGATATTATCACGCACACCTTGTCTTGTAATTCCTAAATGTTCGCTAATTTCTGCCAAAGATAAATCCTCGTTATAATAAAGGTCTATACACTCTGCCTGCTTATCAGTCAGAATGTTCCGATAGAAGTCCAGGAGCATCGTAATTTGTACATTTTTTTCCATTAAAGCTCCCTCCTTTATTACCATCTGTAAAGTGAAACAACTTTACAACCATTTAACTTTACACTATTTTTCACGCTTTGTCAAGTATTTTTTTGAAATTTATTCTACAAAATCAAACTCTGCGCCATATATCGAAACAGTATCATCTTCCTTGATACCGGCTTCTCGCAACTTATCAATAATTCCGCTTTTAATAAGTGCGCGTTGGAAGTATTGCAAAGATTCGTAATCATCAAAGTTTGTATTGCTGACTATCTTCTTTGCTTTAAGCCCCTCAACATAATATATTCCGTCCTCTGTATATACTGTAATTTCGTCACCCTGAACACGTGCTTCCTCTAAATCGAGATATTCGTAATCCTCTGTATCTTCATTCGGAAGTTTTGAAAGGGTTTCGTATGTGTAATTCAGTACTTCGGAAATCCCTTTTTTGGTTGCGGCGGAAATCGGGAATACTTTATGTCCTAAGTTTTCCATTTCCGCACAAAAAGTTTTATAGTTTTCTTCAAATCCCGGAAGGTCAGATTTGTTTGCCAAAATAATCTGCGGCTTATTTGCGAGCTTTTCCGAATGCATTTTAAGTTCATTACTTATTGTATAATAATCCTCAACAGGATTTCTGCCTTCTATGCCGGATACGTCAATTATGTGAAGAAGCAAGCGTGTTCTCTCAACATGACGCAAAAATTCATGTCCTAAACCCACACCCTCATGTGCACCCTCAATGATACCCGGAATATCCGCAACAACAAAACCTCCGCCATCTCCAATTGCAACTACTCCGAGGTTTGGCGCAAGAGTTGTAAAGTGGTAGTTTGCAATCTTTGGCCGTGCATCACTTACTATTGATAAAAATGTTGACTTGCCCACATTTGGAAATCCTAAAAGGCCGACATCTGCAATGAGTTTAAGTTCAAGTGTAATCATACGCTCATCGCCCGGTGTGCCGCCTTTTGCAAACTTCGGAGTCTGCCTTACCGCAGTTGCAAAATGGGAATTTCCCCAGCCGCCTCTGCCGCCTTTGGCAATTACGAAAGTTTCACCTTGTTCCTTTAAGTCGCAAATCACACGCCCTGACTGTTCGTCGCGAACAACAGTACCCAAAGGGACAAGCACTGTAAGATTTGCACCGTTTTTACCGTTGCGATTTGTGTCACGGCCATTACCGCCATTTTCCGCAACATACTTTCCTTTATATTTAAAGTCAATCA
>JAZLIC010000077.1:0-2216 GCA_045617225.1 Clostridia bacterium | reverse complement strand
GGAATAATTTTGGATTTAGGTGTGTCATCTCCGCAGCTTGATGATGGCGAGCGTGGATTTAGCTATAACAAAGATGCACGCCTTGATATGCGTATGGACAGAAGTGCCGAGCTTGATGCGTACACAGTGGTAAACACCTATGATGAAAAGAGCCTGGCAGATATTATATTTAAGTATGGCGAAGAAAAGCGTTCAAGGCAGATTGCAAAAGCGATTGTTACTGCACGAAGTGAAAAGCCGGTGGAAACAACCTTTGAGTTGTCGGAGATAATTAAAAAAGCCTTCCCGCCGGACAAAAGGTATGGGGACAAGCATCCTGCCAAACGAACGTTTCAAGCGATAAGGATTGAGGTAAACGGAGAGTTGGACGGACTTTCAGAGGCGATAGAAGATTGTGTCCAAGTCCTTAATAAAGGCGGAAGAATGGCGGTTATCACATTCCATTCGTTAGAGGACAGAATTGTAAAGAATACATTTGCAAAACTGATGCAGGGTTGTACCTGCCCTAAGGAGTTCCCTGTTTGCGTATGCGGAGGAAGTCCGAAGATAAAAGGGATTACAGGTAAGCCGATAGTATCGGAAAAGGAAGAACTTGAAGAAAATTTCAGAGCACACAGTGCAAAGCTCAGAGTGATAGAAAAATTATAGTCAGAAGGAGGGTTAGGCGTGCCGACATCAACAAAAAGCAGATATACATCAAGTAACGCATATAATATACCGGCAGAGATGCCGAAAAGATACCCTTATTTTGACGACCCTGTGACTGTGCCGAAACGCACCGCAGAGCGTGTACCTGAGCAAACTAAAAAAGAAGAAAAAAGCGTTAGAGCAGACAGACGCAGTATGCTTAAAATTGCAGGCATAATTGCAGGTGTGTTTTTGGTTTGTGCTTTAATGGTTTACCGCTATGCTATGATTTTGGAGGCAAACGATACAATTACTGCCAAGCAGAAGGAGTATAACGGTATTTTGGCACAAAATCAACTTGTAGAGAAGGAGATTGAAAAGCACTTTGAAACATCGGTTTTAGAGAAGACTGCGATGGAGCAACTCGGTATGGTTAAGGTTGATGCTACACAGGTAATCTATGTTGACCTTAATGCAAGTGACAGCGGTGAAAGCATTGAAAAGATAAACAAAGCCGACGAAAAAGCTGCCTCGCTTATGGGGACTCCGGGTATGTTAATCCGTGCTTTTCAAATGCTTAAATAAGATTTTTGAATTAAATTATTACAGGTTAAATATAAATATAGGGCACGGCTTTATGCCGTGTCCGTCGCAGTATATGGGAGGTCGCAATGAATAAAAAACAAAGCCTTCTTACACAGAGAAAGAGGATTACACTTGTTTTATCAATTTTTGTAGTTGTTTTTTTATTGTTAATAGTGCGTGTAGCGTGGCTCCAGATTGTGCGTGGCGCAGAGCTTTCCAAGGCAGCCATTGACCAACAGACAAGCGATAATACGGTCAGTGCAAAGCGTGGTACGATTTATGACAGAAATATGCAGGAGCTTGCAGTAAATCTTTCGGTGGAAACGATAAGCATTACACCTCAAAGCGTTCGTGACAGTATTGATGCTAATAACTTAACCGTTGACCGTGTAGCAGGGGACTTAGCGGAAATTTTGAGCCTTAAAAAAGAAGATGTGGCAAAGGCTATAAAAAAGGAAAGTTATTTTGAGTATATAAAAAAGAAAGTAGAGAAAGATGTTGCGGACAAGGTCCGTGAATATATAACAGAGAACAAAATCGGCGGCGTAAGTTTTGTTGAAGATGTAAAGAGGTACTATCCTTATAACAATTTGGCATCGCACGTAATCGGTTTTGCAGGCAGTGACAATCAAGGACTTGAAGGAATAGAAAGTGTATACGAGCATGAGCTTAGCGGCGTCCCGGGACGTGTTATTTCAACAAGACAGAACAGCGGTATGGAGATGGGCGGTCAGTACGAAAGTTATGTTGCGGCGCAAGACGGAAAAAGCGTAGTGCTTACCATTGATGAGAAAATTCAGCATTTTGTTGAAAAGCATCTTGAAAACGCATGGATAGAAAACGATTGTCAACAGGGTGCGGCATCAATAGTTATGGATGTAAACACGGGCGAAATTCTTGCTATGGCAACACGCCCGGATTATGACCTTAATAATCCTATTGAAATTACCGAGCCGATAAAACAAAAGTACGAAAATATCGAGGAAGATTTAAAAAAGCTTGAC
>JAZLIC010000076.1:0-13634 GCA_045617225.1 Clostridia bacterium | reverse complement strand
GAACCTTCAACTGTTACTTACGGCGATGTTAATAACAGTGGTACAGTTGATAATATGGATGCTATCGCAGTTATGCAGCATCATTTAAGTATCAAGCCACTTGGTGATGACGGTTTAGCTGCAGCTGATGTTAATAACAGTGGTGCTGTTGATAACATGGATGCTATTTTGATAATGCAGAAGCATCTCAGCATTATTTCAAGCTTCCCGGCTGAAAACTAATATTTAGAGCGCAAAATTTAAAGATTCGTATTTACGAAAGGAGTAAAAAATATGAGATTTGCAAAAAAGTTTACAGCGATTACAATTGTTCTCGCTATGGTATTTAGTTTAGTGTCTTTCAGCACTTTTGCTGCTGCTGATGTTGTTGTTACAAGTGATTTTTCAGCAACTACTATAGTAGAAGGCACTCCTGTTACTATGAACCTTTATGTAACACCGGGTTCTTACGGTTTTGGTACAGGTGTTGTTGTTAGCTTTGATAAGGATGTATTCACAGTTGCTGATGCTTCCGCTGCTACCGCAGGCTTAAAACCGGGAGCAGCTGCTCTTACTAACGCTAATGGCGATGGTACACTTGAGTTAGGTACAATGAGTGGATTTACTGCAACCGAAGACGCTGTTGCTACAATTACATTCACATTAAAGGGCGGTGCAAGTGCCGGCAATTACATTATTGCAGTTGAAAATTTGGTATTTATGAGCTCTGACTTGATGACTCAGTATGAGGCTGAATCACAGGCAGACGCAGTCATCACAGTTCCTGAGGCTGTAACAGTTTCTGAAGACTATGCTGCTGAACCTGTTACTATTGAATATGGTGCAACAGCTACATTGCCTACAACAGTTACACTTAATGGCGTAAATGAAGAAGGCGAAGCGAGAACTGCAGAAGCTACAGTTGTATGGGACGCAGTTGATAATAAGACTATTGGCGACCAGACAATCAATGGTACACTTACAGCTGTTTCTGATTTAACAACTATCGAAGACGGCGTAAAGGCTACTTGCCAAGTTACTGTTACAAAGGCAAACGCAACTGGTATAGAGTTTGCTTTTGTTGTTGAAGTTGGCGTTGACGAAACTGCTCCGGCAGGTTCACAGGCTGCAATCGATGCAATCAACGCAGCTCTCCCGAGCACAGTTAAGCTCATTTACGCAAATGGTCAGGAAGATGCTGATGTTACATGGGATCCGTCCGATATAGCAGGTATTTCTCTTGCAGAGCTTGCCGAGGATGCAGGTACAGTTACCGGTACAGTAGCTGACACAGACCATGTTTTGAAAGGTTTGTATGGAACAGCTAATGTTACGATTAAGGTTGTTGACAATAGCGAAGATGTTACTTTTGAAGTAAAGAATGTTAATGTTGGCAAGAAGTATCAGATAGATGTTAAGCGTTCACTCACAGAAGATGCTGAGCCCGGAACAGTTATGCCTGAAAAGGCTGTACAGGTTGTAGTAAACAACGGTATAGAGGATATTGCTACATTAAACGGTTCATTCGCAGAAGGTCAGGCAAAGATTACTCTCAGAGGAGAGGCAAATATTGCTGATACCGAGCAGGGTAAGACATATACCTTCACAGTTAAGTATGGTTCAAAGACACTTGAACCTGCAACTGCAGTAGTAGGTAAGAAGGCATCTTCAACTTCAGATATTATCGTTCCGAGCGGTAGCGGTTCTTCAGAACCGAGTGCTACACCTGCTCCGTCAGAAGAGCCGGGCGACGAGCCGACAGATGAGCCGACAGATGTACCTACAGTAGAGCCTATCGCAGGTTTCTATGACCTTGGTGATGTAGAGTGGGCACAGGAGGCTATTGCTGCACTTGTTGACGCAGGCGTTATCACAGGTGATGGTAGCGGTAACTTCTATCCGAACAACCTCATCACACGTGCTGAGTTCACAAAGATGATTGTTTCTGCTTTGGGTCTTACACCGGGCGGTTCAGTAGAATTTAAAGATTGCGGCGAAGACAAGTGGTATACACCTTATGTTGCTGCTGCTGTAGAAGCAGGCATTGTTAATGGTGAGTCTGCAGAATGGTTTGGCGCTGAGTCAAATATCACTCGTCAGGACATCTGCACAATCATCGGCCGTGCTTTGGGTGCTGAGACACCTGATACAGAGCTCACATTCAGTGATGCTGCTGATATTGCTGATTATGCTGTTGATTACGTAAAACTCTTGGTTGACCTCAAGATCGTTAACGGTTACGAAGACGGTACATTTGGTCCTAAGAATAACGCTACAAGAGCTGAAGCTGCTAAGATAATCTATGGTATCGTAAAGATTGTTGCTCCGGTTGCTGTTGTAGAAGAAGCTCCTGCTGAGTAATTAGAAAATATAAAAGAAGGCGGTGCAATGCCCCGACTTCTTTTTTTGTGCCATTCGGGCGACCAATGACCGCCCCTACGGCGTGATACGGTAAAACACACAAAAAACGGGCGGTATAGCCGCCCGTGCATGAAAAATATTTTATTGATTATATTTATCGATTTCCCATTTTAATGGATTTTCTTCGATATACTTGCAAATGTTCTCATAATCTTCTTCGTTTCGTATAACATGCTCGTAATATCCACGTTGCCACAGTTTGGTATTTGTTGGCAAATATAGTTTTTCTTTGATGTTTTTAAAATATTCGTTTGTTGTCATTGTTTTGAACCAACCAACAATATCTTGTAGGGGCGACCCTGTGTGGTCGCCCGTTTTTGCAATAACAAAATGAATGTGATTTGGCATAATTACATATATCGGAATTTTTACATCTTTAAATTTATTTTCAGTTTCCAGTAGCCATTTTTCAATCATTTTATCCGGATTGTTCGGGCGACCACACAGGGTCGCCCCTACGATTTCTCCGAACAGATGTTTTTTGTCCTTCGTACAGATGGTGACAAAATAATATCCATTCTGTGAATAATCATAATATTTCAATCGCATTTGTTTTCGTTTTGGAAATTCCATGGCACAACTTATCCTATCTTTTATTTATTCGGCCTCTTTTAAAAAAACAAATGTTCAATCAGTATCTTTATTCCCAAAATGATAAGGATTAAACCGCCTGTAAATTCTGCCTTGGATTTATATCTTGCGCCGAAGATGTTGCCGACAACCAAGCCGAGCGCAGAAAATATAAAAGTCGTAATGCCGATAGAGATAATCGAAAACCAAATATCTACATCAGGCAGAAGTGCAAAGGTTACGCCTACGGCAAGGGCGTCAATGCTTGTAGCGACTGCCATAATAAACATTGTCTTAATGTCAAACGAATTATCGGCATTGCCTTCGCCCCTTTCAAAGGACTCCTTAATCATTTTGCCGCCGATAAACGAGAGCAGTACAAATGCAATCCAATGGTCACAGGAAGTGATATAAGAATCAAAGGTTGTGCCTAAAAAATATCCGATAAGCGGCATCAAAGCCTGAAAGCCGCCAAACCAAACGCCGACCGAAATTATATGCCGAAGCTTAATTTTTGAAGTTGCCAAACCTTTGCATATTGACACTGCACATGCGTCCATAGATAAACCTACTGCAAGCAATAAAAGTTCCGCTATACCCATTATTTATACCTCTTATTATATTTGGTCAAGGGACTGCTGAATATCTCCGATAATATCATCAACATCTTCAATACCCACAGAGAAGCGAATGAGGTCAGGTGTAACACCTGCGGCTTCAAGCTCGGTATCATTTAACTGACGGTGGGTGTGACTTGCAGGGTGAAGGACACAAGTCCTTGCGTCTGCAACATGCGTAGCGATTGAGGCGAGTTTAAGACCGTCCATAAACTTAACTGCGGCACTGCGACCGCCCTTTACGCCGAATGATATAACGCCGCAAGAGCCGTTTGGCAGATACTTTTGTGCCAAGTCATAGTATTTATCGCCCGGAAGTCCGCAATAGCTGACCCAGGAAATCTTTTCATTATTATTTAAGTATTCTGCAATCTTTTGTGCGTTAGAGCAATGCTGCTTTATTCTGAGAGGCAATGTTTCAAGGCCTAAGTTCAAAAGAAAGGCGTTATGCGGTGATGGGATAGAGCCTAAGTCGCGCATAACCTGTGCAGTTGCCTTTGTGATATATGCTGCCTTGCCGAACTTCTTTGTATAAGTTATTCCGTGATATGATTCATCGGGAGTGGTAAGTCCGGGGAACTTTCCTGCCTTTTCCCAATCAAAGTTTCCGCTGTCAACGATTGCACCGCCGACAACGGTAGCGTGACCGTCCATATACTTTGTTGTGGAGTGGACAACAATATCGGCACCCCATTCAAACGGACGACAGTTTACAGGTGTGGCAAAGGTGTTATCAATAATAAGCGGTACATCGTGTGCGTGTGCAACCTTTGCAAACTTTTCAATATCCAAAACAACCAAGGAAGGGTTTGCGATAGTTTCACCGAATACCGCCTTTGTGTTTTCACGGAATGCGGCATTAAGTTCTTCCTCCGATGCGTTGGGGTCAACAAATGTAACCTCGATGCCAAGCTTTTTCATAGTAACGCCAAAGAGGTTAAACGTGCCGCCGTAGATGCTTGAAGAACTGATAAAGTGGTCGCCTGCCTGACAAATATTAAATATAGAATAGAAGCAAGCCGCCTGACCGGACGAGGTAAGCATTCCTGCAACGCCGCCCTCTAAATCGGCTATCTTCTCTGCAACCGCATCATTTGTTGGGTTTGCAAGTCGTGTATAAAAATACCCGGGTTCTTCAAGGTCAAAAAGTCTGCCCATCTGCTCGGTAGACTCATATTTAAATGTTGTGCTTTGACAAATAGGCAAAACTCGCGGCTCACCGTTTTTTGGGGTATAGCCGGAGTGTAGACATTTTGTACTTATTTTCATTTAGAATTCCTCCTTTGTTTTCTACATTATAACGCACTTAAATAAATTTATCAATAAAAAGTTTAATATATGTATAGCAATTTTAAATATTATGTGTTATACTATTTGTGGTGGAGTGGTTTTGTAAAACCATTTATGCCAAGTGAGCATAAATCGGCGGCAATAATGTCATCACCGGATACAAAAACATTGGCACGGATAAGACCGTTGTCGGACTCAGAATAATTTATCACTTTATATGTATATCTTGTAGCACGGGTGCCTTTATGCTCGGTCAGGTCAAAGCCTGATTTTTTTGCGATTTCGTTATAGGTTTCGTAGATTATGTCAAACTCTTTGGGGATTGTTATATGTGCAATTTCCGTTGGGTTTGGGTCAACCTCATAGCCAAAGGAGCGTATATATTCAACATTTTTGTTGTTGATATTGTTATCGACAGAGAAAAGTATAAATATCGTGGCTATTATTATTGTGGCGGATAGCATTGTAACTATTATAAACATATGTGATTTTATAAATGGGCGCATAAAGACTCCCTCCCTTAACAATTATATTTATGTTTCAGGGTGTGGATTTATGTAGGTTAAAGGTATGAGATTAGATAAATTTTTGGCAGATTGCAAAATAGGAACACGCAGTGAAATTAAAAAGATGATACGAGCCGGTCTTATCACTGTTTCGGGAATGGATAAAATAAAGCCCGAAACGCAGATTGACTGCAAAGAAGCACAGGTATTCTTTGAGGGCAGACTGCTTAAGTACAGAGAGTATATATACCTGATGATGAATAAGCCGAAAGGGTACATTTCTGCGACATGGGACAGGCATAAGCCGACGGTTTTGGATTTGGTGCCGGAGGAGTATCTGCCGTATGAACCATTCCCTGTTGGCAGACTTGATATAGATACAGAGGGTTTTTGCCTTCTTACAAATGACGGTGCCTTTGCGCATAAGCTTTTAAGTCCGTCGCATCATGTGCCGAAAACTTATGTTGCACTGCTTGATATACCTGCCGATGAGGAGGATATAGCCGCATTTAAGTCAGGGATTGCATTAGATGACGGTTATACAACAAAGCCTGCAACCTTGCACCTTCTGCCTGATAATATGGCAGAGGTCATAATAGAAGAAGGAAAATACCATCAGGTAAAGCGTATGTTTGCCGCAAGAGGCAAATATGTAAAGCATCTTATGCGTACACAAATCAACCGCCTTCCGCTGGACAGTAATTTGGAGGAGGGCGAGGTGCGTGAGTTAAGTGCCGAAGAATTGGAGTTGTTGATGAATGAATAATATAATACCACGTGTTGCGGCGGTACACGACCTTTCCGGCTTCGGCAAGGTGTCTTTAACCGAGGCAATGCCAATCCTTTCTGCAATGGGGATAGAGGTTTGCCCGCTTCCTACTGCGGTGCTTTCTACCCACACTTACGATTTTAAGGGGTACACATTTTGCGACCTGACAGGCGAGATGGAGAAGATTATTCATCATTGGAAAAGTCTTGATATAGATTTTGACGCAATTTACAGCGGATATATGGGAAGTAAAGAGCAAATAGATATTCTCTATGATTTTATGTCAACGGAAAAGAAGAACGGTACGCTTTTGGTGGTTGACCCTGTTCTCGGTGACAATACCTTGCTTGATGTAAAGAAAGTGTATTCCGAGAGAATGAATACTTTAAGAGACGGTATGAAGAAGCTATGCTCCATAGCAGATGTGATTACTCCGAATGTGACAGAAGCGTGCTTGCTTTTGGACGAGCCGTATCCAAATCATCCGCTCAGTAACGCTATGGTAAAGGATTATTTATACAGACTGTCCGCTCTCGGCGCAGACAGAGTGGTAATTACAAGCGTTATGGACTCAGAAAATTCTATGTGTGTTGCGGTCTATGATAAGAAATCAGACCGTTATTGGAAGGTAAATTGCGGCTTTGTAAATCGTCCGTTTCACGGTACGGGCGATGTGTATTCAAGCGTTTTAACAGGGGCGCTTCTTAAAGGAATGGATACTATCGAGGCGGCAAATATTGCGGCGGATTTTGTTTACAGAGCGATACAGGAAACCATAAAGCACCCTGAGATAAAAATCCGTGAAGGCGTACTTTTTGAGCCGCTTCTTACAAATTATTTTTCAAAGTCAGATGTAGAGAAACGATATATAGAAATATAGAGGTGCAGATATGATAAGTAAAATATTAAGCGCAGGGCTTACGGGTATCAACGGCTACATAGTCCGTGTAGAAACCGATATGAGCGGCGGCTTGCCGCAATGGGACATAGTCGGACTTCCCGATACTGCGGTAAAGGAGTCGAAGGAGCGTATCCGCAGTGCGGTAAAGAACAGCGGATATTCCATACCGCCTAAAAAGGTGGTTGTAAACCTTGCCCCTGCCGATGTAAAAAAGGAAGGCGCATATTTGGATTTGCCGATTGCTATGGGGCTTCTTGCGGCTTCGGAGCAACTCGGCGAGGTTAACTTTGATGGTTGTGCATTTTTGGGCGAGTTATCCCTTGACGGTACGCTGCGTCCGATACACGGCGTTTTGCCGATGGTTATATCTCTTTATCAGGCAGGCGTACGCAGAATTTTCGTGCCGAAGGATAATGCGGAGGAGGCGGCGGTTGTAAGCGGTGCGGAGATTTTCGGAATTGAGGATTTGTCACAGCTTATAATGTGCCTTCAAGGACTTAAAGTTATCGAGCCTACTTATGTAAATACAGACGACCTTTTTGCAAAGGCGGCAGAGTGTGCCTTAGACTTTGCAGATGTAAAAGGACAACAGAACGCCAAGCGTGCCTTAGAGGTTGCGGCGGCAGGAGGACATAACCTGCTTCTTATCGGCCCTCCGGGCTCAGGTAAGACAATGCTTGCACAACGCATACCGTCAATACTGCCTGACCTTACCTTTGATGAGGCACTTGAAGTTACCAAGATACATAGTATTGCAGGAAGGCTTCCAAGCGGTATGCCGATGGTTTTAAACAGACCGTTCAGAAGTCCTCATCACACAATTTCGTCTGTTGGTATGTCGGGTGGCGGCACCTATCCGAAACCGGGCGAGGTCAGCCTGTCGCATAACGGTGTCTTGTTTTTAGATGAGCTTCCTGAATTCAGAAAAGATACATTAGAGGTTTTGCGTCAACCGTTGGAGGACGGATTTGTAACGATTTCAAGGGCAAGCGGAACTTTTGCGTATCCATGTAACATAATGATGGTTGCATCAATGAACCCTTGCCCCTGCGGCTATTATGGGGACAGTAATCACGAATGTACCTGTCCGCCGAATAAAATCAGTAAGTACTTAAACAAGGTCAGCGGACCCTTGCTTGACAGAATAGATTTGCATGTAGAAGTGCCTGCGGTACAGTATGACGATTTGGAGTATTCCGGCAAGGCGGAGTCCTCTAAGGAGATAAAGAAGCGTGTCAATCGTGCCAGAGAGATACAAAATAAGAGATATAAGGGCACGGATATATATTCAAACAGTCAGTTAAATGCGGCAATGACAGAGGAGTTCTGCAAGATAGGACAGGCAGAGCATACAATGCTCCGTCAGGCGTTTGAGATGCTTGGACTAAGTGCCCGTGCTCATAACAGAATTTTAAAGGTGGCAAGAACTATTGCCGACCTTGACGGAAGCGAAAATATTAAAACGGAGCATATTGCGGAGGCGATACAGTATCGTTCTCTTGACAGGAAGTTCTGGGCATAGGAGATATAAGTATGAGATTGCATATTGTGTTGGTGGAGCCTGAAATTCCGTCAAATACAGGGAATATTTCAAGGACATGTTCGATTATTGATTCGCCGCTCCATTTGGTGCATCCGCTTGGCTTTGATATAAGCGAAAAGCAGGTGCGCAGAGCCGGACTTGATTATTGGGACGAGCTTGAACTCTATGAGTATAACAGCTTTGAAGAAGTTTTGGAGAAGTACCCAAACGGTGTATTTTATTACTGCTCTACAAAGGCGGCAAAGACACATTGTGAGGTTGATTATACATTGAATGGGGACAAGGATATATTCCTGGTATTCGGCAAGGAAACAAAAGGACTGCCGGAGGAGCTTATCCTTGAAAATTTAGATACGGCTGTCAGAATTCCGATGAAGGTGAATAAGCGTTCCCTTAACCTTTCAAATTCAGTCGCCGTAATCGCATACGAAGTTTTAAGACAATTTGATTTTAATAATTTAGAAACGAGAGGAAAGTTTGCAAATGATTAGAATTATGACAGATGCCGCCGCAGATATTAAAAAAGAGGTGGCAGAGGAACTTGGAATAGAAATTTTGCCATTTATGATAAACTTGGATGGTGAGAGCATTGTTGCGGATAAGGATTTGGATTATGAAGCTTTTTATGAAAAGATAAGAACCGCAGAGTCTATCCCCTCAACAAGCCAGATGAGCCCTATGGAAGTAGAAAACGCTTACCGCAGACTTTGCGAAGGCGGAAACAGCGTTATTCATATTACAATGTCCGCAAACGGCAGCGGTTTATACAATACCTCCTGCGTAATAGCGAATGAGCTTTGCGAAGAAGGTCTTGACATAACCGTTATAGATTCCACAATGTTTGCTTGGGTTATCGGTAACAATGTAATCAAGGCGGCAGAGATGGCAAGGGACGGAAAGAGCAAAGAGGAGATTATTGACTTTGTAACCGAAGCATTTGAGCGTGACTCTGCATACTTTGTGGTTGATGACTTAACCTTCCTTCAAAAGAACGGACGCATTAAGGCTACAACAATGGTAATAAGCCGCGCTCTTGATATAAAGCCTGTCCTGACGATAAATGACGGCTTGGTTGAAGCCTGCAAGAAGGTGAGAGGCCTTAAAAAGGCTATGTCGGTCCTCTGTGATTATGTAGACGAGAGATGGGACAGAGAGGACAGCGAGATTATCCTTCTGCACTCCGATGCGGGAGATAAGCTTGAAATCTTAAAGGCTATGGTGGAGGAGCGGTTTAACCCGGACAAAATTTATGTAGGTCATATCGGACCTATTATCACATCTCACGCCGGTGTCGGTCTTATGGGAATTTATTTTAAGCATAAGGAGTCGTATAAAAACTATGTTTCTTAAACACGATGAAATGAAGTTTGCTATTTTATATACCCTGAAAAAGAATAACGCACCCATAGATATGGAAGTTTTATGCAAGGTCTTGACCTGGGAAAAGGAAGTTATGAACTATTTTAACTTTGCAATAATGCTAAACGAGCTTATAGATGATGGGTATGTGTCGAGAACATTCTATCGCAATGAGGAGTCGTGTGCACTTACTCCGAAAGGGGCGGACACAAATGAGTTTTTCTATGAGCGTGTCCCCGGAAGTGTAAGGACGCATATCGATGAGGAGATAGGCAGACTGAAATTCGATACTCAAACCGACCCCAACGCCTGTACGACAGATGTTGTCCCTGTCGGCACTAACAGGTATATGGCAACACTTAATATGTTAGACGGCGGTGCGGAGATGTTTAAGCTCAGTATTGATATGGGCGGATATAACGAAGCAACACGTGCTTCAAAAAAATTAGAGGAAAAAGCAGAAGAAATATATCGCACAGTCTTGAAGATGCTTGACTATGAGGATGAAAATTAGTATAATAGACTTTATACTTCAATAAATTGAAATTATGAGGGATGAAAAATGCAGAAATTAGGATTAAATGAAATCAGAGAAAAATACTTATCTTTTTTTGAGAGCAAGGAACATTTAAGACTTCCGTCTTTTCCGCTTGTACCGCAGAATGATGCAAGCCTTTTGCTTATCAATGCAGGTATGGCACCGCTTAAACCATACTTTACAGGTAAGGAAGTTCCGCCTAAAAAGAGAGTTACAACCTGCCAGAAGTGTATCCGCACACCTGATATAGAGCAGGTAGGTCTTACTGCACGCCACGGTACATTTTTTGAGATGCTCGGCAACTTCTCATTCGGTGACTATTTTAAGAATGAGGCTACCGCATGGGCGTGGGAGTTTATCACAAAGGTTCTTGAAATACCTGTTGACAGACTTTGGGTAAGTGTTTATGAGGACGATAATGAGGCGGTTGAGATATGGACGCAAAAAGTCGGCGTAAGCAAAGACCGTATTGTATATTTAGGCAAGGAGGATAACTTCTGGGAAATCGGTACAGGCCCTTGCGGCCCTTGCAGTGAGATTTACTTTGACCGAGGCGAGGAGTTCGGTTGCGGAAGCCCCGATTGTGCGGTAGGTTGTGACTGTGACCGTTTTGTTGAGTTCTGGAATCTTGTTTTCACACAGTTCGATAAGGACGAGAACGGAGTTTATAACAAGCTTGCACACCCTAATATTGATACCGGTATGGGGCTTGAGAGAATTGCTTGCATTATGCAGGGCGTGACCTCTATATTTGAGGTTGACACTATCCGCAAGGTTTTGGACAGTGCGGCAAAGATGGCAGGCGTAACTTATGGCAAGGATAAAAGTACGGATATTTCTCTCCGTGTAATTACCGACCATATCAGAAGCACGGTGTTCTTGGTTTCCGACGGTGTACTGCCGTCAAACGAGGGCCGTGGATATGTACTTCGCCGTCTGCTCAGGCGTGCGGCACGCCACGGCAAAATGCTTGGTATCAATGATACCTTCCTTTACCGTCTGGCAAAAGTTGTAGCCGAGGAGTCAAAGACCGCTTATCCGGAGCTTGAAGAAAAGTTTGAGTATATCGAAAAGGTTATCAAGGTTGAGGAGGAGCGCTTTGCGGAAACCATTGACCAGGGTATGGTTATTTTGGATGGCTATATGCAGGAAATGCGTGAGAATAATAAAAAGAGCCTTAGCGGCGAGAACGCTTTTAAGCTTTACGATACATACGGATTTCCGATTGACCTTACAAAAGAAATTTTGGCAGAGAGCGGTTTTGAGGTTGAGCGTGATAAGTTTGATGAGCTTATGAACGCTCAGCGTGAGCGTGCAAGAAGCGCTCGTGGTGATATGGAAGATGCCGCTTGGGAAGAGGACATCTTTAAGACAATCGAGGGAAATACCATCTTCTGCGGATATGATGCTTATGAGGCAGAGGCAAAAGTCCTCGGTATATCAAAAGAGAGTGGCAGAGTTGATAGCATCAGTAAAGGCGACGAAGGCGTTTTGGTGCTTGACAAGACCACATTCTATGCAGAGTCGGGCGGTCAGGTCGGCGACAGCGGCGTTATTGTATCGGGCGGCAATGTCTTTAAAGTTTTGGATACCAAAAAGCAGAACGGAAAGTTCTTGCATAAGGGTATTGTAGAGAGCGGAGAGTTTAAAGTTTCCGATAAGGTTGAAACCAAGATTGACGGCACAAGGCGTGACGCTATACGTCGTAATCATTCCGCAGTGCATTTGGTACAGGCGGCTTTAAGACAGGTGCTTGGTAACCATGTAGCACAGGCAGGCTCTTATGTTGATGAGTATAGATTCAGATTTGACTTTTCACACTTCTCCGCAATGACAGACGGAGAGCTTAAAGAGGTTGAGGAGATTGTCAACCAAAAGATTTTGGAGGCACTTCCCATCACCTGCACGGAGATGGCGCTTAAAGAAGCAAAGGAAATGGGTGCTATTGCTTTGTTTAGTGAAAAGTACGGTGATACCGTCCGTGTTGTAAAGATGGGCGATTTCAGTACAGAGCTTTGCGGCGGTTCACACGCAGTAAGCACAGGCAAGCTCGGACTTTTAAAGATTACTTCGGAGTCGGGCGTTGCCGCAGGTGTGCGCAGAATTGAGGGCGTAACGGGACTTGGCGTCTTGGAGCTTCTTAAAGAAAAGGATTTAATTTTGCAAAGTACCGCAAAATTATTAAAGACAAATCCTGCCGATATTGAAGCAAAGGTACAGGGCTTAAATGACGCACTTAAAGATGCAAAGCGTGAAGTCGATAAGTTAAAGAGCAAGCTTGCAAAGGATGCAGTAGGCGATATTAAGGAAGGTGCAACAGAGGTTGGTGGCATTAAGGTTATCGCAAAGGTTATGGACGACGGTATGGATATGAATACTTTGCGTGAAGTCGGCGATAACTTAAAGAAGGACGAAGCCTCTGCACTCATTGTCCTTGCGTCAAAGGCAGACGGCAAGGTAAATATAATTTCAATGGCAACAAAAGAAGCTATCGAAAAGGGTGCACACGCCGGCAAGATTATCTCGGAAGTCGCAAAGGAAATGGGCGGCGGCGGCGGTGGTAAACCGGACAGCGCTCAGGCAGGCGGCAAGGATGTTTCAAAGGCAGAAAGCGCTATTGAAAAGGTAAAAGATATTTTGGCAAATCAAATAGGTTAAGGGGTGAGATAATGGAAGATTGTCTTTTCTGTAAGATTATTGCAGGTGAAATACCTTCAAAAAAGGTGTACGAGGATGATTTGGTGTATGCGTTTTATGACATTGCACCGCAGGCACCTACCCATTTTATAGTTATACCGAAGGTTCATATTTCTTCTGCAAATGAGTTAAGCGACGAAAACGCAGGTGTTGTAGGCCATATCTTTGCAGTGATTGCAAAGGTTGCAAAGGAACTTGGATTTGCGGATAACGGTTATCGAGTTGTAAATAACTGCGGCAGAGATGGCGCACAGACCGTAGAGCATATACACTTCCATGTTTTAGCCGGCAGACAATTACAATGGCCTCCGGGCTAAAAGAAAAAGCAGAATAGTAGGGGCGGTCCCTGTGTGACCGCCCGTTTTTTATGCCGTTTAATCCATACTATATTGGAGGGGGGGGCGTCCTCGACATCCCGTCCCTCTTTGATTGGTCGGGGGGGGC
>JAZLIC010000075.1:0-4235 GCA_045617225.1 Clostridia bacterium | reverse complement strand
TTTGAGGGCGACTCTATCGGCTCGGTAATATTCCTATCCGACGATAAGACAAAATTCTGCGATGCGGAAATAAAGCTTGCAGAAACCGCCGCCGGTTTTTTAAGCCGAACAATGGAATAAAAAATAAGGCGACGGAAACCGTCGCCTTATTTTTTTACGCTTTAAAATCATTTACCAAAATCCAATTTGAAAAGCACTACGCCGGCAATAAGCATTGCCAAAGCAAGGTACTTATTCCAAGAAAAAGTTATTACCTTACTGTCCATCAGTCCGAATGCATCTATCAGCGAAGAAACCAAAAGTTGACTTACCAAAATGGTTGAAGTCGCCAAGGTCGGACTTAATTTTTGCACTGTAATCATAACCGTGAAAGTAATAACTATGCCCAAAACTCCGCCTAACAGATATAATTTGTTTGCTTCTGTAATTTTGCCGAGCGGTGTTTTGTTAAAAATAAAAAACAGGATTAACGATAAAATCAAGCTTATGCCCGATACAAACAGATTGGCATAGTATAAGCCTATTTTTTCGCTAAGCCTTGTGTTCATTACTCCTTGAACACTCATTGATGCGCCTGCGATAATTCCGAACAAATACCCCAAATATATCACCTCAAAAGTATTATTTACACATTAACCAAAATAATACTTTTTTATATCTGTTTTTTAAATATCCTCGCACTTAAAAAAGCGTCTGCATTTTATGCAAACGCTTTTTGTAATCTGATTTAAAGTATTATACATATCAAGCCGCCGCTACCTTCGTTGATAATTCTTTGCAGTGTTTCCTGCAGCTTCATCTGTGCATCGTCCGGCATACGATAAAGCTTATTATGCAGCCCCTCATTTACAAGCTCGTGCAAGGATTTGCCGAATATATTTGACTCCCATATTTTCTTGGGGTCGCTCTCAAACTCACTCATCAAATAATGCACAAGCTCCTCAGACTGCCGCTCCGTACCGACAATTGGACTTACCTCAGTTTCTATATCCGCCCTAATCATATGTATGCTCGGCGCACTCGCTTTAAGGCGTACTCCGAAACGGCTTCCTTGCTTTACGATTTCCGGCTCCTCTAATGTGAGCTCATCAATTGTAGGTGACACTATTCCGTATCCTTTTTGCTTAACCTCTGTAAGAGCACCCAAAATCTTATCATACTCCCTCTTGACATCGGACAGTTCCAAAAGCAATGAGATAAGCGATTTTGGATTTGCAACCTCAAATCCTGACTCCTCGGTCAAGGTTTTATAGAAAAGTTCATCGGGAACACAAACTTCAACCTTTACAACACCTTCGCCTGCGTCAATTTCCGCTATATTTGCAGAGCTTATATAATCGCATTCGCACAGACGCTCCGTAAGCTTATTCACATCCGAAATCTTCTGCATATCGCTTGCAGAGCCAAAAATCTTATCTCTGATTCCTGCTTTTAATTGATGGCTATCATCTAAGGCGTCTACCCAATCAGGCGCACAAACGCTGATTTCTTTAAGAGGAAACTCATATAAAACTTGCTCCATAATATTCTCCACATCATCAAGATTTAAATTCATACAATTCATCGGCATAACCGTTACACCAAACTTTTCTTCAAGCTCCGCTTTATACCTTTTTGCCTCCTGGGAGTCCCTGTTTTCTGTATTCATTATTACAACAAAAGGCTTTTTAAGTTCAAGAAGCTCGCTTATAACCCTTTCCTCTGCCTCTATATAATCCTCTCTCGGAATATCGGTAATACTGCCGTCTGTTGTCACCACTATACCCACGGTTGAATGTTCGCTTATTACCTTTTCCGTACCCATTTCAGCCGCTTCTTTAAACGGCATAGGCTCATCTGACCACGGAGTCATTACCATTCTCGGCATCTCGTCCTCAATATGTCCAAGTGCCGACGGAACGATATAGCCTACGCAATCAATCATTCGCATCCTGATATTCGTTGCCTCACCGACAGTGATTTCCACCGCCTCATTTGGGATAAACTTTGGCTCGGTTGTCATTATTGTTCTGCCGCCTGCACTTTGAGGGAGTTCGTCCATTGCACGAACTCTCTTGTAGTCGTTTTGGATATTCGGAAGCACCGCTAAGTCCATAAAACGCTTAATAAAAGTTGATTTTCCTGTACGCACGGGACCTACGACTCCTATATAGATGTCGCCCTGTGTCCTCTGCGCAATATCTTTATAAATGTTATCCATATAATTCCCCTTCCCTTTATTACTTAGTACATTATATTATGTGCTTGTTTACTTTATTACGAAAAGTTGAATTATAAAATAAAAAGACTTCCACCCAAAAGTGAAAGTCTTAATTTTAGCTTTTGAACTAAGCTTCTACAGAGATGACCTCTTTGCCCTTATAATTTCCGCAAGCCTTGCAAACTCTGTGTGACAACTTAAACTCACCACATACAGGGCACTTTACCATGCCCGGGATAGCAAGCTTCCAATTAGCTCTTCTCTTGTCTCTTCTTGCCTTTGAAGTTTTTCTTTTTGGTACTGCCATATTAAAACACCTCTTTCCATATCAACAGATATAATAAAACAAAGTAAAACTTTGCATCTTCTACAAATCAATTTGGTTAAGTATATCAAACCGTGGGTCAATCTGCTCCGTATTACAATTGCAATCGCCTTCGTTTAAGTTTCTGCCACACTGAGAGCAAATACCCTTGCAATCCTCACGGCACAATGCCTTTGAAGGTAATGCCATATACAAACTGCGATAAATAATATCGTCAAGTTCAATACTGTTTCCGCTAAGCACGGCAACTTCTTCATCTGAATCATTTTCTTCAACGGCTTCTTTTTTAAACTTCTCAAAAACCTCAAACGAAACAGTTGTATCAAAATCTTCCATACATCTGTCGCACTGCATTCTTACTCTTGCCGCACCATTTGCCGTCAAAGTAATAAAGCCGGCGGCATTTACTGCCTCGCCGATAATATGCACAGGCTCTAAAACCTCAAACATATCACCGTTTTCATTTTCAATGGAAATAAATTCGTCAATATCAATTTTCTTTCCGTCATAATTTAAGATTGGCAATAAATTCAATTCCATCTGTATCCTCCAAAATCGAAAAAAGAATACAAACAGTCGGCAATTATTATACACAATTACTGACCGTTTGTCAAGGTTTATATCGTATTTATTTATAAATTAGCAAAAAATTATTTTTCTGCAAGATAAGCATTGATTTTTGCCACCAACTCATCAGGGTCAGTGCCATGAACGGCACATGCCTGCTCTATGCTCTCTCCGCTGGCAGACGGACATCCCAAGCAGTGCATACCTATTCCCAAAAAGAATTCAGCCGTTCCGGGGTCAAGCTGCAATACATCTAAAATAATCATATCCTTTGTAACTTGTTTCATTACCATTACCTCTTTTCAAAATAGTAATTATAGTATACCTTATTTTCAGAAAAAAATCAATAGTTTTATCATATTTCGCTAATCAATGGTGTCCCATACAACCAAAATCGCCTCTGCCGCTTCGCAAAATTCATTTCTTTTATCCTCTGTCGCCTTCTCTGCCTCTGCTAAGTCACTATATAAAGTAAACAAGTTTTCAAGAGCAGATACAACATTTGCAACTGCATTATATTCTTTTTTTCCGCTTTCCGGCACAATCATACTTGCGCCTGAATACTCGGACGACATATGCCCAATCTTCTCTTTCCCGGAAACAAATAAGTCTACCCACTCGGTTGAGTCATCATTTTTTGCTTCATCTATGAGCTTTGTAAAATCGCCTTCTAAATAATCATCAAGTTCATCGGTAAAAGAATTCATATAATTTTCAAATTTCTCATTGAGTGCGGAATTTTCTGCATTACCGGCTTGTGTTGTTTGACCGCCTTTACTCTCCGTCTTTCCACATCCAAAAAGAGAAAGTGATAAAGCAACCGTTAAAATTAAGGATAATGACCTTTTCATAAAATTCCTCCTTAGGTTTTTATAAAGCAAAATCTCTCGGAGAAATTACCCGAGAGATTTTTAAAAGGTACCGGCGACGACATATTTTCCCAAGCAGTCACCCGCTCAGTATTATCAGCGCGGAGAAGCTTAACTACTGTGTTCGGGATGGGAACAGGTGTGACCTTCTCGCTATAGCCACCGATTTTGTCGAAACTCGCCCATATAGGCAGTTTCGTTTCTTGTGTTAAAAAGATTTAAAGAGAAAAGCTTGAGTAGGCTTACTCACATAAGTCTTGTTTAGGTCAAGCCC
>JAZLIC010000074.1:0-11463 GCA_045617225.1 Clostridia bacterium | reverse complement strand
ATCCCTTAGTATAGTCAAACTTCTCTACCGCCTTGATAAGTCCGAGGTTTCCCTCTTGAATAAGGTCAAGGAATAACATTCCGCGTCCCACATATCTCTTTGCAATACTTACAACCAAACGGAGGTTAGCCTCTGCCAGCTTTCGTCTTGCTTCTATATCGCCTTCTGCCATCTTCTTTGCAAGCTCGGCTTCCTCCTCGCCCGAGAGAAGGTCAACCTTACCTATCTCTTTTAAATACATACGCACGGGGTCATCAATACTTACTCCGTCAGGAACTGACATATCATCAAGCTCCTCTTGGGTAATCTGCATCTCGTCTTCAATACTTTCCAAAGTTTCTTCTATATTGCCGACGATTTCAATACCCTGCTTTTCGATAAATTCATAAATACCGTCAATCTGTTCGGGGCCAAGCTCAAGAGTTTCAAGCTCGTCCATTATTGTCTTGTATGGCAGAAAGCCTTTCTTTTTACCTGCTTCCACCAAAGAATGAATTATCGCCTTTTTGTTATCCATTGTGTTTTCCATCGTTTATCCTCCCCTTTTTTGTTTGGCAAGCTCATCAAGCTGTTTTTGTAATGCGCCTAAATCCCCTGCCTGCAATGACTGCTTCTGCATAATTTTGTTTTTTGCTTTTATTATATATTCAAGCGGTACCTCTACCGCCTTTTCCTTATCCGATATATATGTATCCGACATTAGGATATCGGAAATTGCTCCGCTTTTTTCAGGCGAGAAAAGTCTTAATAACTCTTGCACCTCTACGCCTTCACCTTCCGAAAATAATTTCCAGATACTCTGCGCAAGCTCTCTGTGTAAATCATAGACAAAGTCATCAGGCGTTATTCCGGAGCTTTGAACCTTGTCAAATACTTTTTTATCACGCATAAGGCAAAGCAGCTTCTTTTCCGCATTATATATACCCATTTTATCAAGGTCACGCCTGCCGCCGGTACGCTCCTCAAACTTCCGTTTTTCCGCTCTCTCTTCACGCCGATTTTCGACCTGATTTTTAGAAATCAAGAGCTTGTTTACTGCTGCGGAAATTGCGGCGACCGATATTCCTGTTTCCTTGGCGGTCTGCTCTATATACGCCTCACGCTCTACCTGATTTTTTATACCGGCGAAAACCTCCGTAAGCTTTTCTATAAACTCTACCTTATCTTCCGCAATATCAGGATTGTATTGTTTACGGATTTCGTCAACTCTATACATAATCAGAGGTTTTGCCTCTTCAATCAACACGCTGAACATCTCGGGACCTTTGGACTTTATAAATTCGTCAGGGTCTTTGCCATCGGTTACGGTAAGCACTTTTGCCTTTATCCCTGCCTGCGTCAAAATCTCGCCTGCCCTCAATGTTGCCTTCTTTCCTGCCTCATCGGAGTCATAGCAAAGCACCGCCTTGCCGGCATACCTTTTAACAAGTCCTGCCTGCTCCGGCGTAAAGGCTGTGCCCAGAGATGCTACCGCATTGGTAATCCCTGCTTGATGAAGGGAGATGACATCCATATAGCCCTCCACCAACAAGAGTGTACCCGATGGGTTATTTTTGGCAAGGTTTAAAGCGAACAGGTTTTCCTTCTTTTTAAACACCGCCGTTTCCGCAGTATTTAAATATTTCCCTGTGTCCGACCTCTCCGTCATAATTCTGCCGCCAAAGCCGATAATATTTCCTCTGACATCGAATATAGGGAACATAACCCTGTCCACAAATGCGTCAAAATATGTTCCATTATCACGCATCTTTACAAGACCGGCTTCAAACATATCATGCTCTTTATAGCCCTTTGTCTTTAAATGCTCAATCAAGGTTGTCCAACCGTTTGGCGCATATCCGAGGCCAAACTTTTTTATGGTTGAATTCTTTATCATTCTGTCATGAAGATAAGCAAGAGCGTCTTTACCGTCATCACTTGTCAGGGTGCTGTAAAAAAAGCGTGCCGCCTCTGCGTTAAGGCTGTATATCATCTGCTTTTTATCGGCAAATTCCGCCCTCTTTTGCCGCTCCTTAGGGTCACGGTTTTCGGGGATTTCGAGATGTGCCCTGTCGGCTAAGAGTTTTAGGGCATCCATAAAGTCAAGATGTTCCATATCCATAACAAAGTTTATGATATTTCCCCCTGCTCCGCAACCGAAGCAATGGAACAACTGCTCCTCCCTTGTAATCGAAAGGGATGGTGATTTTTTGTCATTATGAAGCGGACAAAGTGCCTGATAGCGGTTACCCACCTGTTTTACGGTGGTATATTCGGAAATAAAATCAACAATATCATTGCTTTCAATCACTTGGTCAATAAAATTTTGAAAGTCACCTGAAACCGCCATTTACTACACCTCCGTTTCAACTATACCCAAAACTTTGGGATAAAAATATCTTTATAGGTTGCGACCGCATATCTGTCGCTCATACCTGCGATATAATCACGAACGATTATATGTACATCATCACTGTCACTGCACTCTCTGCTGCTGAGAGGGATAAGCTCCGGCTTTTCCGTAAAGCGTTCATACAAATGCTCTATTATGCCCTCTGCCTTCTTTTCCTCTTCCTTTGGTTTGGAGTTAAAATACACACGCTCAAACATAAACTTTCTAAGCGCCATCATTGCATTATAAACTTCCGTTTCCATCTTAATTTCACTGCCTTCACTTGCGGAAATCATAGCAAGGATAAGTGTATTTATCCGTGTCGAATGGGTTTCGCCCAATACGTCTACCTGTTCTTTGGGCAAGTCCTCCTCTGTAAGTACCCCTGCACGTATAGCATCATCTATATCATGGTTTATATATGCAACCTTGTCCGCAAAGCTTACGATTCTGCCCTCAGGCGTGTCGGCCTTCTTCTCCCCTGTATGACAGAGTATGCCGTCCCTTACCTCATACGTAAGATTAAGTCCGCCGGACTTTTCCAACACATCTACCACTCGAAGGCTCTGCTCATTATGCTTAAATCCGTACGGGCAGATACTGTCAAGCACACTTTCACCCTTATGCCCGAACGGAGTATGCCCCAAATCGTGTCCTAAGGCAATCGCCTCGGTCAAGTCCTCGTTTAAATTAAGTCCCCGTGCGATAGTCCTTGCAATCTGCGCAACTTCAAGAGTATGGGTAAGACGTGTGCGATAATGGTCGCCCTCGGGTGACAAAAACACCTGCGTCTTATGTTTTAACCGTCTGAACGCCTTGGAGTGTATAATCCTGTCACGGTCACGCTGAAACTCCGTGCGTACATCACAGAGTTCTTCTTTTTTCTCTCTGCCGCGTGTTTTACTGCTCAGTGTTGCCGCTTCCGACAAGTATGTTTTTTCACGCGCCTCTGTCATTTCACGAATTTTCATCTGACAACCTCTCCTTACACTTATAGAATTCTACAACTTTTTCGAACTTCCTCTTTATTGTTGACAAAAATATAATTTTGTTAGATAATAAACAAAAATAGCAAAAGGAGAACTATATGTATACAAACCCTCCCAAACTGACACCACGCCTTAAAGAGATAGCTTCTCTGATACCCAAAGGCAGTTTAGTGGCGGACATAGGTACAGACCACGCATATCTGCCAATATGGCTTTCTATGAACGGTTACTGCAAAAGCATTATTGCGTCAGACATAAAAATCGGACCTGTTCACCGTGCAGAAGAAATGGTTGGCCGTTACGGACAGATGGATAAAATTTCGGTCAGGCTTGGGGCAGGACTTGATACTCTGTCAAAAGGTGAAGTCAACTGCATTGTCATTGCAGGAATGGGCGGTCTTATTATTGCAGATATTTTAAAGGACGGAAGCGATATTATAAGATACGACGACACCTTAATTCTGCAACCTATGACTGCGGCAGAAGAACTTAGAGAGTTCTTGATAAATAACGGATTTTCCATTGAAGACGAGCGGCTCGCAAAGGAAGATAAGAAAATATATCATATAATCAAGGCAACAAAAAAAGAAAGCCGCATAGAATACGACGCCTTTGATTATTATATAGGAAAGCTTTTAATCACCAACAATCCGCCGCATACTAAGGAATATTTAGAGAAAGAAAAGCGTAAGCTTGAAAAAATGTTGAGAGGCCTTAAAATATCAGCCTCCCAAGAAGCAACGGAAAAAATAGATTTAAACTGCGGATACTTAAATAAAATTGATGATATTCTGAAAAATTTATAAAGCCCAAGAGGCAGATAAGGAGAATATTATGCCAAAGGTTTATGAAATCACGGAAGTATTAAACGAGCTTGCTCCAAAGGAGCTTAAAGAAGACTGGGACAATGTGGGACTTTTAGTGGGTGACAGTTCTCAGGAGATAAAACGAATATTTATCTGTCTTGACATTACCACTGCCATTGTTCAAGAAGCGGTTGAATTCGGTGCAGACCTTATTGTGTCACATCATCCGCTTATCTTTAAGCCCTTAAAAAATGTTGTGGAGTCCGACATTGTAGGCGGAATAATACGCACTCTTGTCCGCAATAATATCTCACTTTTCAGTATGCACACCAACTTTGACAATGCCGACGGCGGTATGAATGATTTGCTTGCAGACAAGTTGGGTTTAGAGCAGGTGCGTCATTTTACTGATAATGAATGCAAAGACGGCGAGGGTAATCCCCTTGACAACATCGGCAGAGTCGGCATTTTAGATGCACCGATTGATATGGAGGACTTTGTTTCCGTTGTAAAACAAACATTGGGTTGCAGAAGTATTCGCTATGTGGGCGAGCCTGACGATGCTGTGCAAACCGTTGCACTTTGCAGCGGCGCAGGTGCATTTGGAATTTACACCGCCTACCGTGCAGATGCAGACGTGTATGTAACCGCCGATATAAAGCACCATGACGCACAACTCGCCTCGGAGCTTGGCGTTAACTTAATCGACGCAGGACACTTTGAAACGGAAAATATCTTCTGCGACTATATCGAACGTTATTTACATTCCGAATTTTCAGACATCACCACCGCACAATCGGAGGCAACATCATATTTTAAATAGCGTTTTATATGCAAAGTCGGAAATAATACAAGCGCTGTTTATTTCAGTAAATCTTCGAGCAATCAGAAAATCTTTAAATTACCTAAACGAAATCTTGGGTCCGCTACCCAAAACCTTCGTGCAATCGGAATATCTTTTAGCAGTGCGACCTTTGGGGGTGCAGGGGTCGCTCCCCTGCTATCTTTTGGGTACTTTTGGATACCCAAAAGTGCCAATCCCCCGTAGACATACGGAAAATGCGAAAAGCAATCGGCTAAGAAGTGATTATCGCAATAATTATTGCAATAATCACCGCCCCTATACACCAAAGGGACATATATGCACCTGTCTTTAAAAGCTCCAAAGGACTTAAAAAACACTTATTTAGTATTTCACTTGATGCAGTGACAGCGATGGGCAAAAGCTTTAATGCGGCATATGTAATCAAAAATGACATAACCCCTTGTATAAGCTTCCCCAAAATGTACGGACGAAGCGACAGACCTCTCGGCGTTAAAACAGAGGCGACCTGTGCAAGGACAGATATTCCCGAAAATGAGATAAAAAACGAAATGACAGGCACTTTAAACTCACCTAACGGTATATCAAGTAATGCTTTAATCCCGCCTGTGATTTCAAGGAAGGCATAAAAAATTTTGCCGGTATATGTGCTTGGCAAGGTAGCGGCAAAGACAGAAAATATTATTATAAAGCCGCAAACCTTTAATATGCTCTCTGTACCGTTCTCCACCTCTCGGCAAAATGTTGTCCATATATTTATTTCTGTACCCTCGCTTTTGGGCAGACATTTAAGGCGTGCATTTTCGTAATTTAAAAATCTGAAAATAACCCCCACACAAAGTGCGGAAATCAACTGCGAAATATACAAAAGTATGCCTATGGTTTTGCTCGATAAAAGCATAGTGCCTATGGCGCCTATTACAAATAATGGACCGGAGTTATTGCAGAATGCCGATAAGCGTTCTGCTTCTTTTTTTGATAAATACCCTTTTGAGTACAAGTCGGCGGCACATTTTGCCCCAACAGGATAACCGCTGACACTGCCTAAAAAAATCACGGGAGCGCCAACCCCGGATATGCGAAACACCTTTTCGGTAAATCCCGATAAATACTTCTTTGAAAGGTCGGCTATGCCAAACGATGTTAAAATTCCGCTGCACACAAAGAATGGGAAAAGCGACGGAATGACCACATCAAGGCATAAACCTATGGCGTCAGATGCGCTTTTAGTGCATCTTTCGGGATATAGAATAAGGCAGATTATGCAGTATACTATCAGAGTTAATACTATGGTTTTAGATAACTTTTTCATATATAAGATATATGCCAACGTTCATTTTCGTAATACAAAAAACAGGCCGAAAAAACGGCCTGTTTTAAAAATACAATAAGCTGATTTACTAACGAACAAACTCCGCCCATACTTCATCGGTTGTGACCGAATCCCCGTTGGCATCGGTAATTGTGCAACGCACAATTTCACTATTTGCATAAGAAACGAATTTGTCAATGAATAAGCTCGTTCTTTCATCAATAGTTTCCTCAAATACAACATTCCACTCGTCCATTATGCAGCTTTCCCAAACAAAAGTATATGGCCCTTTTCCGCCTTTTACAATAACAAAATACTCTGCATCGCCACCGTCAATACAGTCGATGCAAACGACAGGCTGGATGGCAATCTCTAAATCATCGCCGCGGTTTGCAAAATAAACAGTTACCTCATCGGTCACTACCACATTGCCGTCAGCATCCTCAATTGTACAACGCCAACTCTCGTCCTCATCATAAGCTTCAACGACAAACTCCGAAGTTGTGTCAAATGAGTTTATTTTTTCTGCACTATCCCATTTCTCACCATCACAACAAGATTCCCACTTATAATTATAAGGTGCTTTTCCGCCGCTAACCGTTACCGTAAATATAATTTCTTCACCGGTTGCATTTTCAATATCGGTAGGTTGCTCCGTGATAACAAGAGAGCCGCTTTGACTCTGTCCACTGTCACCGGGCTTAGGCGTCGGCGTTGGAGTCGGTGTCGGTCTTGTGCCGCCGCCGCTGCCACTTCCGCCGCCGCTATTGCCGCCGCTTGAAGGGCTCGGAGTAGAAATCGCACCCGCAGTAGGAACAGGTGTTGCAACAGGTTCACCTGCACCTGCGTTAAATCTGATACGCTTATCTGCTTTCATCATACGTGTAAGTATTGCCGCAACCTCGCTACGCTTAATATTACTGTTCGGCTCGCAACTGTACTTATCATCATTGCCTTGAAGGATACCTGCACGATATAATTTATATATTGCAGCAGCTTGTGGGTGTGTCATCGGCACATCGGGAATTAAACCGTCCGGAACCTGGTTGACTTCGGCAAGTGCACTTACAGTACCGGAAGCCGTATCGGGAATGGCGTTTGCAAAAATAGTCATATATCCGGCACGTGTTGCAGGCTCGTCCCAATTAAAATTGCCTTCGATAATCTTGTTTCTCTTAGCATAATCAACATAAATCTGATACCACGGCTCACGTGCTTCAAAAGAAGCCTCACCGATTGTAGCTACCATATGCATACAAGCCGCAAGTTTTACTGCCTCTGCGTAAGTCAAATTGTCATCGGGTGCAAACTCTGTATCGCTCTTACCATTGATAAGACCATCTGTATATGCACTTTCAACATCACTGTAATACCACGCATCCTGCGGAACATCTGTAAATGGAATTCCGCTTGCAAAAGCAGTTGTATTAAAGACAAGCAACATAACCATCGCAAGCACAAATAATAAATACTTTTTCATTTTAATCAACCTTTCTGAATTTATTATACCGTATAAATCATTTTACCAAAACAGTCAATTTTATATTAACATCAATATACGCTTTTGTCAACGCTTTGCCATAAGTTTTAGGGGATTAAAAAGGGATAGGTAAAAATGTTCAAAACAACTTGACAGAATGGTGCAATAATCTCCGCAAAATATAAAATAGGTGTTACGGCAAAGCTATTTATCTTTGCTGTAACACCCTTTGAAATCAAACTATTAATCTTTAACGGAATAGTTCGGTGCCTCTTTTGTGATAAACACATCGTGAGGATGACTTTCCTTAAGTCCTGCACCTGTGATGCGAATAAACTTGCCGTTTTTCTTTAAGAGTTCTATTGTCTTGGTACCGCAATATCCCATACCTGACCTCAAACCGCCAATCATCTGGAATATGGTTTCCGAAACAGGGCCCTTGTAAGGCACACGACCTTCAACACCCTCAGGCACTAACTTCTTGCTTCCTTGCTGGAAATAACGGTCTTTACTTCCATCGTTCATTGCACCAAGAGAGCCCATACCGCGATATACTTTAAATTGGCGTCCCTGATAAATTTCGGTTTCGCCGGGACTTTCTTCACATCCGGCGAGGATTGAACCCATCATAACTGCGTCTGCACCGCAGGCAATGGCTTTTACAACATCACCTGAGTATTTAAGACCGCCGTCTGCAATAACAGGAATATCATACTTAGCCGCAACCTCTGCCACATCACAAATTGCAGTAATCTGCGGAACACCGATACCTGCAACAACACGAGTTGTACAAATTGAGCCGGGACCGATACCTACCTTTATTGCGTCCGCTCCTGCCTTAATCAGGAACTCTGCCGCCTCACCTGTTGCGATATTGCCGGCAATGACCTGAAGGTCAGGGAAAGCCTTCTTTATCTTTTTAAGACAATCTGCAATATTCTTCGAGTGTCCGTGAGCCGAGTCTAAAACAACAACATCAACCTTGGCGTCTACCAACTTCTGCGCACGCTCCAAAACATCATCAGTAACGCCCAATGCGGCACCTACCAACAAACGGCCGTTTTCATCTCTTGCAGAATTAGGATAACGCACTGCCTTTTCAATATCCTTAATTGTTATAAGGCCTTTTAAGTTGCCTTTTTTATCTACAATAGGAAGTTTTTCAATCTTACCGTTACGAAGAACTTCTTTTGCTTCTTCAAGGGTTGTACCTTCCGGAGCGGTAACAAGGTTTTCCTTTGTCATACACTCCGAAATCTTTTTAGAATAATCTGTTTCAAACTTTAAATCCCGGTTTGTGATAATACCAACCAGCTTTGTACCCTCTGTGATAGGCACACCGGAAATCTTAAACTTGTGCATAAGGTCTTCCGCATCACCCAGCGTATTATCCGGAGAAAGATAAAACGGGTCAACTATAACGCCATGTTCGGAGCGTTTTACCTTGTCAACTTCAATTGCCTGCTCCTCAATAGTCATATTTTTATGTATAATACCAATACCGCCTTCTCTTGCGATTGCAATAGCCATATTTGACTCGGTAACGGTATCCATTGCCGCACTCATAAATGGAATGTTTAATCTGATTTTCTTAGTAAGTCTTGTGCTTAAATCTGCATCACGAGGGATAAAATCAGATGCTTGCGGAACTAACAAGACATCATCAAAAGTAAGACCCTCTTTTTGAAACTTATCACTATACATTTTCTACACCCCTTCTATTATAGTTTTCATAATCCTTGTAACTATTTTAACACACAAAATTATTGTGCGTCAATTGTCCTTTCTTACAAAAAAATTGTCAATTAGTGTTCTAAAGTGTTATAACTTTCCCTTTTAGATACTCTAAATCACCACTATCGGTCACAAAATCAAAGATTAACTTATACGCTGTCAGGTGTTGATAATTGCTCTCGCCATTCTTTTTTGCTCCATATTTCACATCACCCACCAAAGGGCAACCGATTTTTGCAAAAGATGCACGGATTTGGTGCGTTCTGCCTGTATATATTTCGGCCTCAACCAATGCACCTACGCCTTGCCTCTTTACCACCTGGTAAGCAGTTTCACACTTTACAGCACCTTTTTGATAATTGTCCAAAAACTCCATCTTCCTGCTATGCGGCGACTTCAAAAGGTAGCCGCTTATTTTGCCGGAAACGGGATTTGGTACCGCTTCTGTTTCACATAAATAAAACTTTCGTATTTCTTTGTTTTTAATCTTTTCGCTTATAATTTTATGTGCCTCGGAATTTTTCGCCGCAATCACCAAACCGCTTGTATTGCGGTCAATTCTGTGGCACAACGAAGGCAGATACGCCTGATTTTTTATTGTTTCATCTTTTGACAAGAGATAAGAACGAAAGTACCCCTCCAAAGACGGCTCCGTCACGGATTGGGACAGAAGCCCCGACGGCTTATTTGCGATAAGGATATTATCATCTTCATATACAACATTGAGATTGGGCGGCAAGCTCTCCCAAAAGGCTTTTTCCTGTTCGGCAAAGAACTCGTCATTGATATAGAGAGAAAGAATATCGCCCTCTTGCAAGCGATATGCGGCATCACCCTTTTTGCCATTTAATTTTATCCGCTTTTTGCGTAATGATTTATATATCAGACTTTGCGGCGCATCTGCTAAAATCTTCCCGAGATATTTATCAAGCCTCTGTCCCGCATCGCCTTTACTTACGGTAAACTCCCTCATTATCTAAACCTCACTTGTATATCAAACGAACTAAAATTCTGATGAAAACCTGCTTTTTAAAAATTATATTCCACAAACTTTACTTTGTCAATCCTTCCGCCATTTCAATTTGATTAAAGAAAATACTTGCCAATTATAAAAGAGCGTGATATAATAATGAAGTTGACCTACGGAGTGGTATCGAAATTTTGTAAGTGAATAGCAAACAAAAAATTTCAGTTACCGTTGGCAGGACATAACGGACGTACCGTTATGAGAAATATAAAATTTAATATTTGCAAAAAACTCAATTTTCGAGTTTTTATATACGGACGGGTATCGAAGTGGTCATAACGGGGCTGACTCGAAAACGTAGTACTATTTTTGAACTTATTGGAACTTAAAATCCCGCAATCCCTTACACAGTGCGACTTTCGGCAGTTACCACTGACAAAACGAAAAATCTTATCTAATGATTTATCTAATAAAACTTAATATTTGCTAAAAACTCTATTTTTGAGTTTTTATATATGGAGTGGTATCGAAGTGGTCATAACGGGACTGACTCGAAAACGTAGTACGATTTTTGAACTTGTTGGAACTTAAAATCCCGCAATTCCTTACACAGTGCGGTTTTCAAAACTTGCCACTGACAAAACAAAAAATCTTATCTAATGATTTATCTAATAAAACTTAATATTTGCAAAAAACTCATTTTGAGTTTTTATATACGGAGTGGTATCGAAGTGGTCATAACGGGACTGACTCGAAATCAGTTGAACCGCAAGGTTCCGTGGGTTCGAATCCCACCCACTCCGCCAACAAAAACCGTGAACTATCATGTTCACGGTTTTTCTGTTATTTAATAGACAAAACATGAAATATGTGATATAACCCGAGTTTGCCTTGAAAAATGATAAAAAGCTTCCTTGAAAATCTCTTGGAAGCTTTATTTTAAGCCAAAATCGCCTATATATACAGAAAAAATTCTCTTGA
>JAZLIC010000073.1:0-2924 GCA_045617225.1 Clostridia bacterium | reverse complement strand
AAAATCTGCCCATTCCGTACCAGGAAAGGTATGCGAAAAAGATTTCGCCGTCAAACTTTTTATGCTTTTTAAATCCCAAAATCAAGCAAAGTCCTATCAAGTTCCATAAAGACTCATACAAAAATGTGGGATGCACTAACTTGGCAATCTCCTTACCATCGCTTGTAATCGTCATTGCCCACGGCAGGTTTGTGTTCACGCCGAAAGCTTCACCGTTTACAAAGTTGCCCCATCTGCCGACTGCCTGACCGATTAGCAAGCCTACTGCAAGGATATCCACTACCTTGCCAACCTTAATTTTCTTGACCTTGCAGTAAATCAAGACGGTTGACACCGCTCCTATTACCGCTCCGTATATGGCTATACCGCCGTTACGGATATTAAAAACCTGCCGCAAATCACTACGGTAATAATCAAAACTGAACGCAACATAATATACCCTTGCACAGATGATGGAGATAGGTACCGCAAACAAAAACATATTAAGCAAATCGTCTTGTTTCAGTCCTACCTTCTTAGACTCGGACAAAGCATAACAGAAAGCAATTATAAGTCCCGTTCCGATAATCAGTCCGTACCAATATATATCCATACCGAATATTGAAAATGCGGCACGATTTATATTAAATTCAAGTCCAAGCTTTGGAAATTCAATAATATTATTCATTTGGTTTCACCACTGAAAGTACACAGTTATCTGTGTCAAAATGTTCTTTTAGGCGTTCGATAAGCTCGTCATAGGTAATACTCTTTACAATTTCAGCATAGTCAAACGGCGGAATTCTGTCAAGCAAATCACCTAAGAACTCGTTGCCCATATCCTCTACATTGTTATAAAGTCGTATATCATCGCCTATTAAAAGCTTCTTTGCACGCTCTATTGCGTCAAGAGAAATGCCTTCTTCCTTGACCTTGGCTAAATACTTTTTAACTCTGTCATAAACGACCTCAGGCTCGTCAGACTCACCCTCAATAAGTGTAAAGCCGTATTGGACTTCAAGTTCGCACTCACTGCCGAAGTTTTTATCAATCAAGCCTTCCTCGTACAAATCCATATAGAACTTACTGCTTCTGCCGAAAAGGACGGTCAAAAGTATATCCATAATCGTTCTCTTGCGTTGAAGCTCCACACCGTATATTCCTACCTCCGCTTCCTTAAAGCCGATTTGGAAAAGCGGTCTTGATACAGCCAGGCTTTGAGTAATAAATTCCTGTACACGCTCATACGGCTCATCTGTCTTGGGGCGTTCAATCTCGCCAATGGGTTTCACATCGCCGAGATGCTTATCCACATACTCCATTACGGTATTTATATCTATGTCGCCTACAAGAACAAGTATCATATTTGACGGATTATAGAAAGTTTTGTAACATTTATAGAGTATTTCCGGCGTAATCTTCGCAATGCTCTCAACAGTGCCTGCAATATCAATCTTTACCGGATTATTGTGATACATAGCGTGAAGGGCGTTAAAGAAAACACGCCATCCGGGGTTATCGTCATACATCTTTATTTCCTGTCCGATAATTCCCTGTTCCTTTGCCACATTTTCTTTTGTAAAATGCGGATGATTTACAAAACCCAACAGTATATCCAGGTTCTCATAGAACTTATCGGTGCAGGTATATAAATATGCGGTACGATTGAAGCTTGTGAAGGCGTTACTGCTTGCCCCTGTCTTTGCAAAAAGCTCAAAGGCATCACTTCCGTCCTCTTGCTCAAAGAGCTTGTGTTCCAGATAATGGGCAATACCATCGGGAACAGTTGTCGGCTCTGCCTCACCCGGAACTGTAAAGGTGCGGTCAAGTGAGCCGTATCTTGTGCCGTACACTGCATAATATTTGCTAAACCCTTTCTTTGGGAAGATATATACTTTAAGGCCGCTTTTATGCGTAGTGAATAAAAGTTCTTCGTCAAGGTTTTCGTTATATATACGCTCTACTACCATTACTCCGCCTCCTCTGCTTTATTGCCCGATACCAAGAATACGGTGTCCAAGGTCATCTTCTGTGCCGCCGCTATAACCGCAGTCCTATCTGTGCGGCGCACCTTCTCGATAAGCTCATCTATACTTTCGTTTGTGCCTAAAATGCACTGGCTTAAATAATAGTCCTCCATTACACGCAAGCTGTCGTTCATCGCTCTAAGACCTGTAAAGAGATATTTCTTTGCCGCTTCCATATCGTTATCGTTAAAGTTGCCTGCCTTTAACTTTTCAAGCTGTAACAGAATTTCGTCATACGCTTCACTAACCTTTTCCGGTTGAAGTCCGGAGCTTACCACCATTGTGCTCTTAAACCTATCCATACGAGATACTGCATAGTATGCAAGACTCAGCTTCTCCCTCACATTGGTAAAGAGCTTTGAAAAGGGACTTGCACCATAAATGCAGTTGGCAAGAAGAAGTGCATAATACTCATCGGAAGTCGGCAATACACCGCACTTTAAACCGATTGCAAGTTTGCTTTGCACCACATCAAACTTTTCTTCTATCCTTTGAATTTCAGTCCTGTCGGAAACTGCAACCTCTGTTTCGATATACTTTGCCTCACGAGGAGAAAGCACCTTTGAGAGCACTTCCTTTACTTCATCTGTGATATTCTCTTTAAAGCTTCCGTCGGCAAAGATATCTACCTTCGCATTATTTATCAGGTCATTATAAAAAGCATATAGGCTACTTGGCGTGATACCGTCCAAATCCTCTGCATAACCGCACTCTGTCATACCAAAGCCCACTCTGCCGAGCATTGCCTCTAAGCACTTAGTGTCCGCATAGGATTTCTTGTCATTTATTATGCCTTCGATAGTGTTCTTTAAATTTTGCTTTTCGCCGATGACATAATCTTCTAAAAATGCACCGTCTGCCAAAAGCGGAGCAAAAATCCAATCTCTCATAAATCTAAGCAGGACAGAGGTCAGATTC
>JAZLIC010000072.1:0-24527 GCA_045617225.1 Clostridia bacterium | reverse complement strand
CATATGCGAGTGTCATTGTCTTTCACCTTATCCAGCAGCGCGACATTATGCGACCACGGAATTTGTGCAGACAGTGTCTGCACAAATTGAATTTCGTATGTTTCGGCAAACTTTGCTTTTTTTATCAAACGACTGACAGCGGTTTTCTGATAAGCAAGATATCCTATGCAGGAAAGCAGTACAACAGCGATTATTATAAGAGCCGTTACTATTATCTTATATATCTTATCTCGCATCATAGCCACCATCCAAGAGTTTCTTCATTCGTTCCTGAACCACCTTATAATGAGTATCGCCAATCTTTGACAAACACTTTTGCATATTTATGTAGTATTTCTCATTATCTGCGTGTATATCGGTACCAAGTGCAAAAACACAACCACGATTAAATAAATCCATACAAACCTTGCGTGAGGCAAAATTTGCAACCGATGTTGCATTGACTTGACACAAATACTCTGCCTCAATAAGATTTTCAACTACCCCTGAATTATACCTGTCAACATGTGCAATAAGCAAACGTACTTTCGAGTTAAGCCTGTGCAGAGTTTCATACATTTCAGGGACAAGAGGGATATCCGGAAGTTCCGCAAGAAGAACAGAAGTACCGTCAATACACAGTTTTTCAACATCAGGCATTTTATCAAGACCAACGCAGATTTGAACCTCTGCACCGCGAGTAATCTCTACGCCCTTTTCTTTTGCGTAATCGTTAACTTCGTCAAATGCCTTCTCCCGTCTTTCAAGAAAATCATCAATTTCATGCAAGTGCGGATAAAAATGAGAAGTTGTCACTATCCTTTTGCACCCATAATCAGCAGCCAAAGAAATCTGCCTTTTACTCATTTCAAGCGAAGTGCAACCATGGTCCATGCCCGGCAATATATGCGTATGAAAATCAATAAATTCAAGAATTTCTTTGTTTTTCATTTAAGCAACATCCCTCAATTAAAGTAATCACAGAAACAGGTATGTTTCTACTATACTATTTTTTTGATGCAGAATCGGAATAATCACCGTATCTGCCACCGGTTCCGTATGAACCGTATCTTCCATATCCGCCATATCTGCTATAATTACCATATCCACCGTATTTGCCGTAGCCATATCCATAGCCATAGCCATAGCCTTTTCTCTTCTTGTAGTACTTCTTGGCGTATTTATTATAAGCTCTGTAATACTTTCCGGTATTATAAGGAACACGATTGATTACACTGCCAATAACATTTGCATGTGCCGCAATCAACTGCTCCTTACTATCCCTGATATCAAATGTACTGGCAAAAGCATATCTGATAACCAATAATGTGCCATCGCATTTTCCGGCAACATAAACGCCATCAATAACAGGCTGAACAGGCGGTGTATCAACCAATACAACATCATACTCCTGTGCCAATTTATCAAGTGCCTCATCAAATCTTTCTTTTTTAAGCAAGTTTACAGGATTTGCAACTGTTTTCCCTGCAAAGATAATATGTGCATTTGGAATCTCGGTTTCATAAATAACCTCTTCCAATGTATTCTTGCCGGCAAGATAGTGCATAAGTCCAACAATATCACTACCTCCGTCAACCTCTGCTCCGTATTTTTGAACTAAACGAGATTTTCTGAGGTCAGCGTCAACCAAAATTGCTTTCTTACCGTTTTGAGCAAATGTTCGCAAAAGATTAAGTGCAATAAAGCTTTTTCCTTCATTTTCAAGTGCGCTTGTGACACTGATTTTCTTTACATCTTCGCCGGAAAAGCCAAGATTTATATGAAGGGAATTAAACTGTTCTTTTCTGGTATATTCAAGCTTTTCAAAGTTTTTAAGTTGTACCTTTTTCATATATTATACCTCATTATCCATTATTTCAATTACCATAAACTGTGTAAACCCCGACCTAATTATCCTTATTTTCAGATTTCTTCTTAATCTTCTTAGCTTTTCTGTGCGGTCTATCTGTTCCGTAACCATAACCGTTTCCATATCCATATCCATATCCGTTACCATATTTATCGCCATAGTCATAATCATAACGGCGGCGTTTCTTTTCTTTATCATCAGGTGCACCATTGACAATGCCAAGAGAGTTAATTTCAAACAGCGTTTCAACATCTTCAGGTGAATGTACCGTATCATCTGCCCAGAATTTAAGCAACTCAACTACGTAATAAACCGCCATAGCTAAAATAGCAAGTAAACCTGCAGATGTTGTCGAATCAGTGCCTACCCTCTTTGCTATCGCATACTCAACAACCTTAGGATGTGAGGTTTCGGTTATATCAGAAATTCTTGAGGCGGAAATTTCCGCAAGTGCATTGGCAACATCAGCCGCCAACTTTCCATCTTTAGACACCGCTTTTATCTCAACGATATGAGTATTTGTCGGTATTTTTGTAGAAATCATCTTAGAGATTTTTGAAGACGGATATTCATCGCCTAAATTAAGTTGTCTTTTTACCTCAGCAATAAAGCTTTTACTCTTAATCAAATACGAATAATCTGCAGTAAGCAAAGAACCTGCCTGCAAATCCGAAAAGTTTATGACTGCACCTGATGCCGATGCAACATATATAGCCGATGTAGCAGAATAAGTTGGTGTTTGAAATTTAGAAATACCAATTTTCACTACCAAACCAACGATTACACCCAAAATCAACATACCAATAAGGGATTTTCTAAACAAAAAGAACATTCCGTTAAAACTGCGTTTATAAGAAAAACTATTCTCTTCAAACATCTTATTCCTCCTTATCATAAGCAATGATTAATTAACTAATGCCTTCTAAACCTAATATTGTATAATTGTATCACACATTTTTTAAAAAATCAACAAAAATTTTATTAACCCAATACGACTACTACATAATTTTAAACAAAATTACCCAATTTTTTAGTAAAAGGTATAATTTTAAGTTGCCAGCTCCTGCAACATCAAAATTTTTTCTTCTTCCACGCCTTTTATGTACGAATAAATTATACCAAACTCCATCCAATAGAAATAATGACCAAACATTTTTGCCATGCACATAGTTGACATCGGGAAGATTATTAAAAACATAAGACAATATTTTGTAGCCTCTCCCCATCCTTTTCGGTAAATAGTAAATGTATTTTTTAAAAATGAAAAGAACATATACATGTATGCAGTTATACCGATAATTCCCAAGTCCTGAAATATTGACAGGAAATAATTATGCGCCTGTCCAAATACAAAAAACTCCAAATTTTCTGAGTTATTCGGCGAGATTCCCATATAATGATATTCTTTGCAAACCTGAAGGATATTTTCCCATATCTGCCATCTCGGCTGAGATTCTTGTGCATACAAATTTTTGGATAGTACATCGGAAAATAACTCAAACAATATACTGCTGAACGAAATAATAGCCAGAATTACTGCAAAAACAAGCACCCATGTCAGCATACTCTTTCTGTTCATATATACATACAAAGTAAAAGTAATTGCAAATATAATCATAGCCGTATTGGAACCGCCAAGCAAGATTACCGCTTCTGCCAATGCCATAATAATAATGTTTATAATGCCTTTCCATTTCATATCACTTGTTGCAATAAACACCATGGGCATCCCGAGCTGCACAAATGTAGCATAGTTGTTGATATTATAAAAGTGTGCATAAGGTCTGTGAAGTCCAAACATATTTGTAGAAGCATAAATATTTGAAACCTCTTTTATATTAGCCTTTATATAATCAGCAGTAAAAGATTCATATATGCCTATTATACAAGTTATAACAAGAATAATCGTATATATCTGTGCTGCAAAAATTGCTCTTTTTTTACCCCTGATAAACTCGCCTGCCATAATAATGCAGCCAAGCTCGCACACCCAAATCAATATACCTTGAGCCGTAGCAATTCGACTTGTCGCCCAAAGCATTGTCACTAACGACCATAGCAATATAACACCTGCCGAAATCAATACAGCCTTCCAAATTCTATCAGAACAAGTTATAGTGTTATAAAATCTAAATTCCGCCTCCACATCATATAAAGCTCTGAAAACAATCGTCAAAAAAGATATCACCGCAAAATAACGAAGCGGAAATCCCGGAAGTTCCGAACCATATATAGCAGAAACTACAAAAACGGTTATAAACAAATATGCCCAAAAACTAATTTTGTGCTTTTTAAAATTCAAAGCATTTGTCTGTGGCACCGGCTCAGTTATCTCAATCAAAGTTTCCTCCGGTGCCAACGTATAATCTGTCATATTTTAGTGCCACACCTCTTTCCTGCATTATTAGTAAATCAAGCCAAAATATTATTTTAACATTCCGTTAGAGAATCTCTAATGTAGTTGATTCCGAAAATTCAAACATTTTTTCTGTTCTTTCTTCTTCCACGCCTTTTATGTATGCATAAATTATGCCAAACTCCATCCAATAAAAATAGTGACCGAACATTTTTGCCATACACATAGTTGACAATGGGAAGATTATTAAAAACATAAGACAATATTTTGTAGCATTGCCCCATCCTTTTCGGTAAACAATAAATGTATTTTTCAAAAACGAAAAGAACATATACATATACGCCGTTATACCGATAATTCCCAAGTCCTGAAATATTGACAGGAAATAATTATGCGCCTGTCCAAATACAAAAAACTCCAAATTTTCTGAGTTATTCGGCGAGATTCCCATATAATAATATTCTCTGCAAACCCGAAGAATATTTTCCCATATCTGCCATCTCGGCTGAGATTCTTGTGCATACAAGCTCATTGACAGTATATCAGAGAACAATTCAAGTAGTATGGCACTAAACGCTATAACAGCCATAATTATCGAAACGAGCAACACCCACGTCAACATACTTTTTCTGTTCATAAAAATATATAATGTAAAAGTTATACAGAAAACTAACAAAGCGGTATTAGAGCCGCCAAATAAAATTAGCATCTCTACCAGTGCCATAATAATAATATTCATAACGCCTTTGCCTTTCATCTCGCTTGTGGCAATAAACGCCATTGGCAACGCAAGTTGAACAAATGTAGCGTAATTATTTATGTTCAGAAAGTGTGCAGATGGTCTAAAAAGTCCAAAAACATTTTTAGCAAAGTTATAGTCCATAGCAGCTTTTGCACCTGCTTTTAAATAATGGCCCGTAAACGACTCGTAAATACCTATTCCGCAGGTTATAATAAGCACAATCGTATATACCTGTGCCGTAAAAATAGCAGCCTTTTTGCTATTCTTGGTAAATTCTCCACATAAGATGATGCAGGAAAACTCGCAAGCCCAAATAGTTATTCCGACTAAGGTGTCATATCTGTTTTCCGCCCATACTAATGTCACAAAAGACCAAAACAATATAACAAAAGTAGAAATCAAGGTAGCTTTCCATATTTTGTCGCTATACATTGTAGCATTAAAAAATCTAAATTCCGCCTTCATGTCATTTAACGCTCTGAAAAAAATTATTACGAACGAAGCAGCAGTAAAAGGTCTAAGCGGAAAACCCGGGAAATCCGGGCCATATATTGCACTAACAACCAAAACCCCAATAAGTAAATATGAAAAAAAGCCTGCCTTCTTTTTTTCTTCAACAGGCATCACAAGTTTATCTGACGGCATTGAATCTTTTAATGGCATCGGAATAGAATTTTTCATATTTTAGTGCTACGCTCCTTTCAGAATATTTTGCTATTGTATCGTCGGATATTTTCTTTAAATCAAACTTTGAATACCCATCAACCATTTTCTTCATTACATCTTCAAGACCATCTTCATCATCTACATCTATTAAATATCCGTTATCATTATTTACTAAATAATTTGCACCGCCGTTTCTGCTTGCAATTACAGGTCTGCCGGTTGCAAGCGCCTCCATATAGACAACACCAAATGTTTCTATCGTGCTTACCATTACAAAAGCATCACCTTCTTGGTACAGCTTATATACCTTTTCTCTCGGCAAGTTACCCAAAAGCTCAACATGCTCCTCAACGCCAAACTCTTTTACGGCATTTTCTACATTTTCTCTGGATGGACCGTCACCGGCAACTTTCAAGCAAACATTGTAGCCTTCGTTTATAAGCTTACTCATCGCTTTAATAACCATTTCTGTCCTTTTCAGCGGAACAAACCTCGCCACACTTACAAAGGTGAACTTATCCTTCTTTATCGGCTCGGCATATTTAAACAACGGGTTTAATACATTTGGCATAACCTCAGGCAATTGCTTTAAATCAAACTTTTCCGCAATTTTCTCGCCAAAGCTCTCGCTTACACAAGCGAAACCGCTCATATTCTCTACCGTCTTGGTAAAATGCTTTATTTCATCAGAAGGCCTTTTTGTATTAACCAACGAAGAATAATGTTCTGTCAATGTACAAGGAATATTATACTTCTTCGATAGATACACCGCAGCAACACCGCTTGGAAAATACGAATGTGCATGAATAACGTCAAACTTCTGATTTTTCAATAATCGTTTGAAAATCTTTTCCACTTTTGAAATATAAAATTTAAGCCTGATATCCGGTGTTATCCTGATTATATTCGGAACATAAAAATCATATATCTCTACTCCGTCTTCCGTATAGTGATTATTCCTAAATACATTTTTTATGTATTCTCCTGTTTTAACATCCTGCGTTGAAATCATGGTAACATCATGGCCGTTTTTTTGCATCGCAACTGCTTGCTCCAAAAAAAATGAACCGAGTGTCTTAATTCTTTTTATACGAAACCAAGACGGTAATATAAGAATATTCATATCTACCACCCCTTATCGGTAACTAAAATTTATGAACAAACTTTTTAAGGAAAGTATACTTTATCCTTCTTATGAAAAATTCAACGCCATATATACCAAGGTCTAATTTTTTATACTCTCTCAGAAAGCCTTTAATATCCTTCTTTTGAAGGTATTTAAGTGTAACCTCACAATAATTTTCCGCCAAAACTCTTTTTCTTTTTTCTCTCGGTAACAACTTAATTTGAGGCATCACCTTTTCAATGTACTTCCTGCGATTTTCCGCATAAACTTCCAAATCCTTTGGAGCATTACGCCCTTCCATATGCTTTATAAGGCCCACCTCAGGCATAGCACATATTCTGTACTTTCCGGCAATGCGTGTTGTAAACTCCCAATCCTGATGGCGTCTGAAACTATCATCAAAGCCGTGCATATCCTCCCATACCTCACGCTTAATAAGCAGTGAGCCTGATGTAAGCGTAGGCTTATGCATCAGTACATCAAACAGCATATCACCGCACTTCTTTGCAGCAACTTCAACCATCAATTTGTTATTCTTGTTTACTCTCCTGTAACTGCAATAGCACATACCACAGTCGGCGTGACTTTCTAAATATTTTACCTGATTTAAAAGTCTGTCCGGTGTATACTCATCATCGTCATCAAGCAATGCAATATACTTTCCCTGTGACGCTCTAAAACCGGTATTTCTTGCGGCAGAACCGTTTTTGTTTACTTCGTGGGGAATATATTTTATCTTATCAGCCTGTATATAATCCTTTAAGTATTCCTCGGTTTTAATTTGATTTTCCGTGCCAAGTCCGTTATCATCTACAACAATAACTTCAAAATCCCTGTATGTTTGTGCAAGCACACTATCTATGGCACGAGTAATATTTTCGTCTGCACCATATGAAGGTATAATAACAGAAACCATAATCAATCACCCTTAACAAAACTTATTTGCAAGCTCCTCCCACTCGCTAGTAATTGCATCAAACTTACATCTATCTGCAAACTTTAAAGCTTCATTACTAAACTTTTCGGCAAGAGAAGGCTCCTCTGCATATTTGCACATAGCCTTCACAAGTGCGTCTTTATCACCTACCGGAACAATCAATCCGCTTTTTCCATTATCAATAATATCTTCTGCGCCTGCAACCATAGTGGATATTGAAGGTATACCCATACACATTGCCTCCATAAGTGCATTTGATAGACCTTCGTAGTTTGATGGCATAACAAACATTGAGGCTTCCTTGATTTTATCAGGAATGTTATCGTGCTTACCCATAAGAACAACCTTATCTTCAAGTCCAAGTGATGAAATATGTGCCTCAATATCACCTCTGCCTGCACCATCACCGAAAATTTGTACGGTATACCCCGGATGAATTTTATCAAAGTCATAAAAGGCATCAATCAAAAGCTTATGATTTTTCTGCGGCAAGAGCTTTCCCACAGAAACAATAAGCTTTTTATCGCTCGGCACTTTCTTTATTGGTACTTCAACAGGATTTAAAATTATCTTACTTTTTTTCTGCACCTTTTTTGAATAATACTCCGTTACCTGCTTAGTTTGAAAAACAACAAAGTCTGCCATAGCATAAAATAATTTTGACGCAGTAAACATTATCTTGCTTTCCGCTTTTTTAGGGTCATTACGTTCCGATGCGATAATCGGTATCTTGTTAAGCTTAGAGCAAAGAACCGCCATACAACTTGTTGCAAGAGAAAATGAAATATTAAGATTGCTGCCACTTGTTTTCATATAATTATTAAGCTTTGTAAAAGCTTCTTTAAATCCTACCTCTGAATCCTTGTCACAAAGAGAAATAAGATTCACCTTATCAGATGTTTCATACGGATTTATAATTCTGAAGAATACAAGGTCAACCTCAAAACCACGCTCTGCCAAGCTGTTTGCAAGTATTGTCATAACATGTGAGGCACCGCCGCGGTCGGTTGTGTGTCCGATAAAACTTATTTTCTTCATTCTATTTTCCCTCCGCCTTCTTTTTAAGTCGCAGTTTATGTACAATATTTCTTATTGCATCATGTAAATGAAGTGTAAACATTATCTTTCTAATCATCGTTTTAATGATTACTTTGGAATTTACCGGTGCATATTTGTTTAAAAATCCCTTATCATCAAGTCGCTCCAAATCCAAATAAAACTCAGCAGAGTTTTTGGGCGGTTTCTTTTCATTCTTCCTTGTTAAATTAGCTTTAAAGTTTTCTATATCAACAGGTCTTATCCTCACAGTATCGGAAATCTCCGAGATTAAATCTTGCCCCTTTTTTGACCACGCCACAACATTTGTAGTGCCTTTATTATCATCAAATTCAGGTGCAAGTATATGTGTATTCCAACCGTCCCAAAGCGTTATATCAGCAGGACGATTTCCTGTCTGATATTTACACTCATAGCAAGACGGACGGTCGCAACAATCACTCAGGAACAGACGCATCCATGGGTCGTACTCGCTGCCCTTCCTATATAAGCACTTATCATTTTTATCAAACAACGCAATCGTCGAATAAGAATATCCGAGAGTTTTATCACGCATAATGAGCTTTGAGAACTCAGGATACTTTGCCTTTTGATACGACAAATATTTATGAAAAACCTCAGGCGACGGAACGCAGTGACAAATAAAGTCAACCGTTATCAAGTTTTCATCGTCACTTCCTAAATACTTCAAAAGCCCCTGTATTTGACAAGGTGTACCGCTAAAACATACCTTACGTCCGTCTTTTAAAAGTTCGTTCGTTTTCTTATATGTATCGCCTATGTCACTCGGAACATATTTAGAGTTTCGAAAAAGTTTAAGGTCATCATAATTTTCAATCGGAATATGATGCAGATAAAAATCGTCAACATATGATGCACCAAATACTACGCCGCCTTCTTTAATAATAGCCGCAGCAATAGCAGTAAACGCACCGCCAGATGTTGATTGTCTGCGTATCTCCTCGTCTTTATGTTGAACAACATAACTATCAGGAGTTAACGCCTCAGGCTTTAATGGATATAATGCAGGGCAAACACTGCTGCAAGCGCCACATTCTACACATTTTTCGTTATTTATAGTCGGGAATTTAAAACCTGCACCATCTGCTTCCATTGTGATTGCGCCGACTGCACATTTATTAACGCATGCCGCACAACCGCAACAACTCAATTTATCCGCAAGTTTAGGCATCGTATATCCTCCTCAATTTTCAAGTGCATCTTTCAAATATGTCATAGAAGCAGTCCTCTTTACTTCAATTTTGTTTAAAAGCTCATTATAATCCATATCCATATTTAAGCACTCTTTTATATCCTCATTGCCGCAGAGCATACGCTCTCGCAAGCCCGTAAAATCAAGCAGTGTATAAAGTCGGTCGTTTGTAGAAGTTTCGCTCGTGTCCGCATAGCGTCTGAACGAAAAGAACTTTCTGCCGTGCAGTATTGAAAACACCGTACCGTGGAAAGAATCCGTACATACATATGCCGCATTCTTAATCAAATTCACAAACTCGGCAGGTCCTATATCACAAGGCTTATAGTCAGGATATTCTTCATCCTTTGCAATATAAACCTCGCCGCCGTGGAGAAGTGCGACAATCTTGCATCCCGTAGCTTCTCTCAACTTTTGTGCAAACTCTCTGTGAAGTTGATTATCTCCCAAGAAGTAGCACAGAATATACGGCTCCTTATATATAGGCTCACTTCCGGCAATATCTGCCCACTCCTCTGCATTTAAAAGCATAGTAGGGTCACAAACAACAGGTATATCTTTATTTATAAGCTCTTTTACAATCTTCTTTCCGCTTTCTTCACGGACACTTATATTACTGAAACGCTTTAAAAAAGAAATTGCCTCTTTCTTTACAGTGTTAGGAAGAACAGAAACGCCAAAGCTTGAAGCATATGCAACCTTTGGAATATTATCCGGAACAAATTTTAATGTGAAGAACTTTCCGACAATATTTGACGGACGCCAAATCTGGTCACTTCCGACAACAACCTTATCACAAGTAGCACTCTGTTTTGTGAGAGCGTCCCAACTGTCAACTCTGTCAAAAATTTTAAGGTACTTTTCATTAAACCCAAGATACATTTGATGTCTTATACGCATATCATCGGCATATCTGCTATCATTGCTCTGTCTTTTAAAAAGGCCGAGTGCCTTAGTGAAAACGTATTTAAGTTCGTCAGGGTCACATATCATTCTTTTTAGATAAAAAGCCCTTTTGCGTTTCATAATCACGCTTTGAACACCGCTTATATCAAAGATATATGTGTCATACCCAAGCTTTTCGATACTATATTGAGTAGCATAAGTTTGAAGGGCACTTCCGAAATTATCCTTATATGTAACCGCCGCTATTCCGATTTTCTTCAAGGCAATCATCCTTTCAAATCTGATACTCCGTCAAACACTTAAAAAGATACTATTTCACTCAATAATTATATCACCAACCTCGTTTTTTGTCAAACTAATTATTCTTCCAAATTCTCACAAAACAGCTTTGTTTTAACAATATTATTTGCTATTTTAAAGCAAAAAAAGGATTTCATTTCTGAAATCCTTCAAATACATTTAATCAATAATCATTTCTATTTCTTTTGCACTTTTTACAATATAAGTTGCGCCGGCCTTTTCAAGCTCTTCTCTGCTGCCAAAACCGTACAAAACACCGATACTGTCAATATTGAACGCCTTAGCACCAAGCACATCATACTCTCTGTCGCCTATCATAACGATTTTTTCCGCATCGGAAACGCCGCACTTTTCCATCACATATTCAATCACGTCGGCTTTTTCCACTCTTGAGCCGTCCAAAGTTGCACCCAATATGTATTTAAAATACTTATCAAGTCCAAGACTGCTCAATATCTTCTTTGCAAAAATCTCAGGTTTTGAAGTGGCAAGACAGATAATTCTGCCTTTTTCGCACAAGTATTTAAGCAGTTCTTTAACGCCGTCATATACGGTATTTTCAAGAACGCCCTTTTCTTTGTAATACTCTCGATAATACTCAACCGCAGTAAGGGATTTCTCTTTTGAAAAGCCGTAATATTTTTCAAACGAGTTCCAAAGCGGCGGACCGATAAAAGGGTACAACTCCTCTCGGCTTGTTACGGTAATGCCGAATTTTTTAAGGCTATACATCACCGAATTTGTAATACCCAAGCTTGAGTCCACAATAGTACCGTCTAAATCGAAAAGTATTATTTCATAGTCTTTCATTTAATCAATGTCACTTTCTCTAAACTTGTTTATAATCGCTTCCACAATCTGTTTTGAAGCAGTTCCGTCACCATACGGATTTACCGCCTTTGCCATCTCTTGATAAGCTTCCTCACTTGTCAAAAGCTCCGAGGCCATATTTATAATATCAGTTTTATCAACTCCGGCAATTTTTACCGTTCCCGCATATACTGCTTCCGGTCGCTCCGTTTCGGTTCTGAGCACCAATACAGGTTTGCCGAGAGAAGGTGCTTCCTCTTGCAGACCGCCTGAATCGGTCATAACCATATAGCTCTTGTTTATGGCGTTATGAAGCTCGTCCGCACTTATTGGGTCTATCAAATGAATTCTCTCATGTCCTCCCAAAACTTCAAACGCCACATTGCGTACCGCCGGATTGAGATGCACCGGATATACCACCGCTACATCTTCAAACTTCTCGACAATTTCGCGAACCGCACTACAGATATTATAAAGAGGCTCACCTAAGTTCTCACGCCTGTGTGCAGTCATAACTATCACACGCTGTCCGTCAAAATCCAAATTACGCAAGGTTTCATCTTTGAAAATATAGTTATCTTTAACCGTTGTTTTAAGTGCATCTATTACGGTATTTCCTGTAATATAAATATTCTCCTTAGCAACATTCTCGTTTAAGAGATTTACCTCATTGCGTGTTGTGGGCGCAAAGTGCATATCCGCCATAACGCCTGTTAAACGGCGGTTAACCTCCTCCGGGAATGGTGAATACTTATCAAATGTTCTAAGTCCGGCTTCTACATGCCCGATTGAAATTTGGTTATAGAACGCCGCCAAGCTTCCGACAAAGGTGGTTGATGTATCGCCATGAACCAAAACCAAATCCGGTTTTGCCTCCTTCATAACCTTATCAAGTCCTTCAAGAGCGCCGGTTACAATGCCGACAAGCGTCTGCGACTCCTTCATAATATTTAAATCATAATCCGGCTTTATATCAAAAATATCCAGCACCTGGTCAAGCATCTGTCTGTGCTGAGCCGTAACACAAACCAATGGTTCTATCTCGTCAGGGTGCTTTTCAAGTTCCTTTACAAGAGGTGCCATTTTTATCGCCTCCGGTCTTGTGCCGAAGATTGTCATAACCTTAATCTTTTTCATTATCATATTCCTCCAAGGGCATTTCTCTGTTATCCGCATCACTGTGCAGGCCCGGGTCTTTTTGACTGTCCATAACCTTCATTGAAACTAAAATTATAACCAAAACTGAAACTATAAGCACCACGCCTCTGCTGTAACCTTTGATGGATATTACCACCGCGGTCATACAAAGGACTGCGGTCAAGGTATAAAGTATAGCTACAACACGCCTTTGCGAGAATCCCATATCAAGGAGTCTGTGGTGGAGATGCCCTCTGTCCGGCGACATAGGCGACCTGCCCGTAAGCAAGCGTCTTACTATTGCAAATATTGTATCAAATATAGGAAGTCCCAACACCAAAATCGGAACTGCAAATGAGATAATTGCCGACATCTTTAAAAATCCCTGAACAGATATACAAGCAAGTATATAGCCTAAAAACAATGCGCCTGTATCGCCCATAAATATTTTTGCAGGGTGAAAGTTATACGGAAGGAAGCCGAAGCCTGCACCTGCAACTGCCGCTGTAATAATAGCAACATTTAAGTTATCGCTGATAAGCGTAAGCGCCATAAGCGATGCCGAAGCAATAGTCGATACGCCTACCGCAAGACCGTCTAAGCCATCTATCAGGTTTACCGCATTGGTGATGCCCGTAATCCAAATCATTGTAACCGCAATCGATACCCAAAAGCTGAATGTTACATACGGCGGGCCAAACCAAGCGGAAAACGGATTTGCAAAATGTTCTATCCTTACACCACTGTATACAACTATTGCTGATGCTAAAAGCTGACACATAAGCTTTACAATAGCAGGCAAACTCTTCATATCATCAACAATACCTGTAACAACTATAACTATCGCTCCAAGCAAAACACCCATAAGCTCATTATCAATAGTTGCAAAGCACAAAACACTGACAATAAAGCCATAAAATATCGCAAGACCGCCTATTAACGGAATCGGTTTTTTGTGAATTCGCCGTGCGTCCTTCGGTACATCGATGGCGTTTATTTTATGTGCCAAAGAAATAACCATAGGTGTTGCAGCAAATGCTACCAAAAACGCAACTATCAATGCCAGAAACACAAATATATTATTATTGAAAATCATATGCTACCTCCACTTACGGTTGAACAAAACCAACCTTTCGATACACCTTAGAAACAGTTTTCATAGCAACACGAGATGCAGTTTCCGCACCTTTTTTATATACAGAACTCAAATATTCCTTATCTTTTATAAGCTCGTTATATCTCTCCTGAATAGGTCTTAAAACATCGACAACAGACTCTGCAACCGCTTCCTTAAATTCGCCATAGCCTCTGCCGTCAAATTCGGTTTCGATTTCGTCCATCGTCTTACCGGTCATAGCAGAGTATATGCTCATTAAGTTTTCAACGCCTTCTTTACCCTCTCCGCGTTTTACCTCGCCGCCTGAATCCGTAACAGCTCTCTTTATCTTCTTTGCCACGGTGTCAAGCGGGTCAAGTAAAAGGATATATCCGTTAGAATTCGGGTCAGATTTTGACATCTTTTGTGTAGGCTCCTGAAGGCTCATTATACGCGCACCAACCTTTGGTACATATGCCTCCGGGATTTTAAAAGTGTCACTGTAAGCGTTATTAAAGCGCTTTGCTATATCACGAGTAAGCTCTAAATGCTGCATCTGGTCGGCGCCGACAGGCACCAAGTCAGCCTGATACAAAAGTATATCCGCCGCCATTAAAGCAGGGTATGTAAAAAGGCCTGCATTTATATTATTTGCGTGCTTTTGGGACTTATCCTTAAACTGTGTCATACGGGAAAGCTCGCCCATATATGTATTACAGTTAAGAACCCACGAAAGCATCGAATGTGCCGGCACATGTGACTGCAAGAAAAGCGGACTCTTCTCCGGGTCCAAACCTACTGCCAAAAACAACGCCAAAATATCAAGCGAGTTCTTTCTTAAATCCTTCGGCTCTTGCCTTACGGTAATTGCGTGAAGGTCGGCGAGCATATAAAAACAATCATACTCTCCGCTTTGTTGAAGCTCTACCCAATTACGAAGCGCACCTACATAATTTCCGAGAGTGAGTGCCCCGGAGGTTTGAATTGCGCTTAAAATCCTTTTCTTTTCGTTCTCCATTACTCTCCCACTACCTCCTTTAAGACATCGCCCAAAACTTTTATGCCTCTTTCTATTTCTTCCATTGAGGCAGTTGAATAGTTCATTCTGAAAGTATTGTACGGCTTCTTATCATCAATCATTGTACTTGAGCCGGGAACAAATGCAACGCCCTTGTCCAACGCCTTTTGCATTACTTCCTTACTGTCATAGCCGTCAGGCAAAGTGCAGAACAAGAAAAGGCCGCCCTCCGGTGTTGTGTGAGTCACACATTTTGGGAAATACTTGTCCATACATTCACACATAAGCCTGCATTTTTCGCCATAGGCGCATCTTAACCTCTTAATATGCTCATCAATAGAATATTTTGTCACATATTCATACGCAATCATCTGTGAAAGGACATTGGTATGGACATCTTGAACCTGCTTACAGATAATCATTCTTTCCATCAATTTACTGTCACAGGACACAAATCCAAGACGCATACCCGGAGATAAAATCTTTGAGAATGAGCCAAAGTACACTACTCTGCCATCATCGTCCAAAGATTTAATTGTCGGCACATCATCACCTGCAAACCTAAGCTCTCCGTATGGATTGTCCTCAAAAATGATGAAGTCATACTTCTTTGCAAGTGCCAAAAGCTCCTTGCGTTTTTCCAAAGACATGGTAATTCCTGACGGATTTTGGAATGTTGCGATTGTATATAAAACTTTTACATTATTATGCTTCTTCAACATTTCTTCAAGCTTTTTCATATCCAAACCGTCATCTAAAACAGGAACGCCGTAAAGCTCTGCGTTATTCGAGCGGAAGGTATTAAGACCGCCGATAAAGCTCGGTTCTTCGCAAATTACAGCATCACCCGGATTGATTAAGGACATAGACGCAAGGTTTATACCCTGTTGTCCTCCGCTTACAATAATCGTGTTGTCGCTATCGCTTATTATACCTTGATTTTTAAGACGATTTATAACCCAATCACGAAGAGGTATATAACCCTCCGTTACACCGTACTGAAGTGCAACATTGCCTTGTTTTAACAAAACATCTTTCGCCACTTCGGCAAGCTCCTCATTTGGGAAAAGTGCAGGGTCGGGCGCACCGCCTGCGAATGATATTATTCCCGGTTTTGCAAGAAGCTTAAATATCTCTCTTATTGCCGATGCCTCTAAATGACACACCTTATCTGAAAATTTATTTTCTATTTGCATAGCAGTATCTTCCTTTCTTTAAAGCTTTATATATTTTTTGAGGTTTTTCTCTTCATTTCTTTCGATGCACTTTAAGATAAGCACAAAGAGAAGCGAAAATATCATTATAAGATACGCAACCGCATCTGTAAATTCTTTCAGTTTACGCATATTTTAAACACCCTCCACTACTCCGAGATAAGGAAGATTGCGATATTTTTGCGCATAGTCAAGTCCATAGCCTACGATAAACTCATCAGGTATATCAAAGCCTATATAATCCACATCTATTGGAACCGTTCTGCGTGACGGCTTATTAAAGGCGGTACAAATTTTAAGGCTCTTGGGATTACGCTTTAAAAGCTCTTTTTTAAGCTCGCTAAGTGTAAAGCCGGTATCAACTATGTCCTCAACTATCAAAACATCTGCACCGCTTATATCTATATCCAAATCTTTTTTGATATTAAGTACATTTTGACTTACACTTCCGTCGCCGTATGTAGATACCTCCATAAATGAAAATCTTACATCACGCTTTATGTACCTTGAAAGGTCGCTCAAAAAGATAACACTTCCCTTTAAAATTCCGATAAGGATAATCTGTCCGTCATAATCAGCGGTTATCTTATCGCCAAGCTCCTTTACTCTCTTGATAATTTCTTCTTGTGAAAATAACACTTTACTTACATTAACATCTTTCATAAGTCACCACTAAAATCTTTCCTGTATTTTTATTGATATAAAACGGTGTTGCCACCCTTATACCCAAAATTGCCGCCACTTTACCGTCATGGCAAAGCAGAGGGATGCTGTCCCGCTCTCGCCTCGAAACCTTTTGGTCAATCAAATAACGGGACACCTTTTTACTCTTTCCATCCATATCATAGACAAATCTGTCGCCACGCCTTCTAAAACGCACGCTAAGTGCTTCATCGTCTATTATGTCATAGTTAAGCCGCATCTCATTTGCCTTGTGTTCATATCCGCTATCCTTAACTTCAAGCTTAAGCCTGTAACCGTTGGGCAAGTCATAGGAATTTCCCGGGAAAACTTTGACCGTAAAATCCGCATTCCCATTGCTTATATCGGTGACAGTATTTACAAAATACAACCACCCATACTCAACAGAAACTCTAAGTCCTTCCGGCAAGTCAAGACTGTCACCCGTATCGGCGTCACATAATGACAAAATATCAATTATATGGCGACGCTCTAAATTATAATCGCTTCTGCCCATAGCCTCTCGTGCCGCTATCAATACAAGCCGTGCCTGAATCGAAAAGCCTATCATATTTAAAGACTCTATATGCAGGACTGTCGGCTTATGGTCGGGCAGAGGACTGTTAAGTCTTTTGTATAAACGATTTGCATAATTATCTAAAAAGTCTGCGTCATCTGCCACATTATTTGTAAGCCTCGCAAGAGTTGAAACAATATTCGGATTAAACTGCTCTTCAAGCATAGGAATCAATACATTTCTTATACGGCTTCTTGTTTGTGTGTTTTCCGTATTAGTGATGTCGGTCCTGAATTCAAGGTTATTCTCATCACAGTACGCTTCGATATCTTTTCTTTCAACATCAAGCAGGGGGCGTATAACATTGTCACGCCGCAAATACTTTATACCGCGCAAACCGCTTGTACCTGTACCGCGCATAATACGCATAAGCAGTGTTTCCGCTTGGTCATTTTTGTTATGTGCGGTTGCAATCTTATAATTCTTTTTACCACTACAAAGCTCGGTAAAGAATTCATATCTTGCAAGTCTGCCTGCTTCCTCTAATGTCATTTTTTTATCTTTTGCCAATGCATCAACATCAATACGCACAGAACTTGCCTTAACTTTTAGTTTTTTGCAAAGGCTTAAAACATACTCCTCGTCACTGTCTGCATCAGCCCCGCGAAGCATATGGTTTACATGAGCCGCCTCAACTTCAAAGTTAATACTTTTTTTCAGGGACAAAAGAGCATGCAAAAGGCATACCGAATCGGCACCGCCTGATACACCCACAAGCACAAAATCACCGTCTTTAATCAGGTTATGCCTCTGTATTGTGTCTTTTATTGTTTCTATTACTTGCTCGCTAACTTTCACGGTTTCCGCTCCAATCAGAAAACTTTGTAAACTCTCCAAGCCAAGTCAGATATTCATATCCGACCTCACCGTTTCTGTGCTTATCAAACTTACACTTTGTCTTATTTGGTTCTTCTGCATCTTCCTTGTAATATCCCTCTCTGTGAAGAAACATAACAATATCCGCATCCTGCTCTATTGCACCGGAGTCCCTAAGGTCACTGAGTACAGGCTCACGCTTTTCCTTCTCCGAAGCACGGCTCAGCTGAGAGAGAGCAATTATCGGAATATTTAAATCATTTGCAAGCACTTTAAGGGTACGGGAAATTTCCGAAATCTCATTCTGTCTGTTACCGCCACGGCTTTCCTTAGCCGCACTCATAAGTTGCAGATAATCTATCACAACCATATCAAGTCCACGCTCAAGCATCATCTTTCTGCAACGTGCACCGATGTCCGTAACCGTTATACTTGAAGTATCATCAATGTATATATTCGCCTTTGAAAGCTTTGCAAACGCCTCTGCAATCTTTCCCCAATCGTCATCTTTCAAGTTGCCCTTCTTAATCTTTTCGGAGCTTACCTTTGCCTGAGAAGACAAAAGACGATTAGCCACTTGAATTCCGGGCATTTCAAGGCTGAATATTGCAACCTTCTTCCCATAACGAATTGCGGCATTCTCAGCAATGTTAAGTGCAAAGCTTGTCTTACCCATACCCGGACGGGCGGCAATCAAAACAAGCTCTGCCGGGTGCAGTCCCGCAGTTCTGCGGTCAATATCCCTAAAACCTGTGGGAATACCTGTGACAGAATTGTCGTCCTTTGAAAGCTCGTCAATATGTTCAAGGCTTGCGTCCAAGTATTTTGAAAGGTGTACCAAGCCTTTGCTGTCACGGGATTGGGTAATATCTAAAAGACCTTGTTGGGCAAAGCTTAACAAATCGCTTGTGTCCTCGTCACCACGATAGCATTTTCCGCTTACCATATCTGATAACTTTATCATTCGTCTAAGCACTGCTTTATCGCTTACTATATCGGCATAATACTTTACACTGTCAGGTGACGGCACAAGGTTTGCAACCTCAACTACGAAATCTATACCGCCTATGCTTTCAAGCGTACCACGCAGAGTCAAATGCTCTTTTATGGTAACAATATCTATCGGCTTACCAAGATTATAAAGTTCTACCATAGCTTCAAAGAACTCTCTGTGCCTTTCGATATAAAAATCGTCAGGTTTAACTCGGCTTATAACATCAGGGATACAGTTTCTGTCCAAAAACATTGCTCCCAAAACCGACTGTTCCGCTTCGTTACTGAAAGGAACTACTCTCTCTACCGCTAATGTTTCTTCCATAAAATTCTCCTTTAAAGTACGCCTTTAAAGCTCGGTTACCTGAACTTTAAATGTACCGACTACTCCTGTATATAATGTAACATTTACATCACGGATACCGCAAGTTTTAATACCGTCCGGCAAATCTATTTTACGCTTATCGACTTCGATATTAAACTGTTCTTTAAGTGCCTCCGCAACATCTTTTGATGTAACAGAGCCGAAAAGTTTTCCTTCCTTGCCGGCTTTTGCACTCAGCTTTACCGTGATTTCTTTTAATCTTTCGGCTATATTCTGTGCTTTAAGCTCCTCTTGGTTTCGTCTGTATGTTTCTGCACCCTTTTTACCTTCAAGCTCATTTATCGCTTGTTTTGTAGCCTCTCTTGCAAGACCTTTTTTAAGCAAAAAGTTTATCGCATAGCCGTCGCTTACATCAATAAGGTCACCTTTCTTGCCTTGTGCTTTTACGTCCTTTAACAAAATCACCTTCATATGTTATACCTCCTGCAATCGTTATTTTGTGTTATTTTATTGAGTGGGTTCCTCATCGTAGAGTACCTCATCTATTGCGTTTTTAAGTTTTACCTCTGCAATACCTATACCTGAATTTTCAAGCTGTGCACCTGCAATGGTAACATGACCGCCGCCGCCTAACTTTTCGAGTATCAACTGAACATTAACAGTTTCCAAAGAGCGACCGCTTATTACTATCTTATTGCCTATCTTAGCAAGTACAAACGACGCCTCAACACCTGTTATATTAAGCAAATCATCTGCCGCCTGTGCCACGATTACACGCATATCCTCTGCGTGCTCATCACAAAATGCTATGGCAATATTTCCCCTGTACAGTTGGGCATTTGAAATGATTTTGGATTTTTGGATATAGCCCTCAATATCATTTCTGAAAAGTCTTTTCACCGCAACAGGGTCAACACCTCTGCGTCGCAGGTATGATGCAGCTTCAAATGTGCGCACGCCTGTTTTAAAGGTAAATCCCTTTGTATCCATATATATTCCCGCATACAGCGCTTCTGCTTCCTTTGTACCAAGCGCATTATCCTCTAAAATGTATTGAAGCATCTCCGCTACCATCTCGCAGGTTGAAGAAGAATACGGCTCGTGATATACAAGAACAGGGTTTTCTATATATTCCTCGCATCTTCTGTGGTGGTCAATAAGAACTACCGATTTTGCCGCAGATAAAACATCAGGATATTCAAGCATACTCGGTCTGTGGGTATCAACAACAACCAAAAGACTGCTCTTTGTCATAACATCAAGTGCATAATCACCATTTATAAATACATCTTGATAATCCGAGTCATCTAAAAAGTTTTTAAGGACAGCTTTTGCGTTGGTAGTATTTTTATTTAAGACGATATATCCTCTTTTTCCTCTGAAACGGGCGGCATTTAAAATTCCGATTTCTGCACCCAAGCTATCCATATCGCCGTTTTGGTGTCCCATAATCAAAACATTTTCCGCTTGGTCTATAAACTCTGTCAAAGTATGTGCAACAACACGTGCCTTAACCTTTGTATTCTTATCAATTTCCCTTGCCTTTGCGCCATAGAAATCCAATGAATCAGGCGACTTTACAACTGCTTGGTCACCGCCTCTGCCAAGTGCCATTTCAAGCGCAAGGCGTGCCATCTTGTCACTTTCATCTATATTTTCGCCATATTTTCCTACACCGATACTAAGCGTAACCGGAATTTTGTTTTCCATATTTATCATACGGACATTATTCAGTACGGTAAACTTCTCGCTTTCTAACTTTTTAAATTCACCATACTCAAAAACTATGATAAACTTATCTCTTTCATAACGTCTGGAAATACCCAAGCCGCTTTCAACCCACTCGTTAATAACACGCTCTATCTCACCTATCAACGAGCCGTGGCTTGAATTCGGAGTGTTTCTGAAAACCTCGTCATAGTTATCAATAATCGCTATACACTCAACCAAACGTTTATCTTCGCACTCCCGGCGGAAAATCTTTTCATCGGTATTATCTGTAAAATAGACGCCAAGCATAACAGTGCTGCCTTCACCGCTTCCGATAGACACCGTGCTTCCGCTAATTGTATAATAGCGGTTGTTATAAATCATCTCCTCAGGCTCCGGATACGGTTCTTCGATAAATCGGCTTATTTTAAGGTCAGGCAAAATGTCGGTCAAGTTCTCGCCAAACATATTCTCTCTGCCTACCATATCAGAAAACAATGTATTATTCCAGGATATTCTACCGTCGGAGTCGGTGATTACAAAAGGTGCAGGGAAGTTAAGCACTGCCGCTTTTGCAGTGTCTTCGGTACAGAAAGAAAAGTCCTCCAACGCCTTAATAAACTCTGCTTTTTTACTTTTGGCGGTAATAATTGATGCCAAGAACAAAGCTATGCCTATTATCACCTCACCGATACCCAAAAACTGCAAATCATAATTGTAAATATAGTTTAAAATCAGTGTAAGTACACCAAACAAAAGCAAAACTACACCCGGGATAATCGAACTGCGTGCAGCAGAGCTGAATTTACTGTTAAAAATTTCATTCTTTGATTTTGCCATTTTAAAGCACCTATTATATCTTTCTTATATTTCTTACTCCGTCAATCAAACCTACAATAACGAGAGCATACATAATAACTCCAATAAATATATAACCTATAAAAAATGCAACAAGATATATTATAAATCTTATTCCGCCCGACTTAACCTTCTTCTTAATGAGAAAGTCCAAAAACGAAAATCCCGAAACACCTATCACAAAGTACATTATCGAAACCATATTATCAAAGACCGCACTAAGCACACCTTTATCAAGTGAGAAATTTGTAATAAGCGCAAGTACCAATGTGATAAAGCACATACTTTTCGGCACCTTTATCATAGAAAACGGAAGTGCCTCGCCTTTAAATATTTTAAGGCGTTTTAGTATAAATATACTAAACATCAATGTAGCATAACTGATGACCAGTGAAGCGATAATTATAAATGATGGCAAATACCATTTGATAATACTTGGTATTTGGTCAATCAGTTGATTTATTGAGTTTGAAAGTTCTTCTGCTTCTTTAATATCTACATTTGCCAAAGCATCGTTAAATGCAGTTTTAAAAATATTAACCGTTTCTTGAAGCATCTGCTCAATTCCGTTTCCGGAAGCGGCAAAATTTATTATCATCATATCCAAGGCAAGCCCCAAAGCAACTGTTATGCAAGCCGAAAATAAAACGGTGTAAAACTTGCAGCCTCGTTTCAAGGTATATCCGATTGCAAGTCCCGGCAGAATGTAAAATGCCGACGACAAAATACTGCTGAGCGGGTCACCGGTTAAGATAAACAACACTAAGACTGCCGCAATTACCGAAACCACAGAGATACCAAGTCCGCGTCGTATCGTCAAAGCCGCAGTAGGAGTGCTCGCCGCTACCAATGCTAAAATCCAGAACACAGGCACAAACCGCACTATCAGCAAGAACAGTACACTGAGCGCCGTCATCATTGCCCCCTCACAAATAGCGGCAATTCTACTGTTATTTTTCACAAGCTCTACCTTCTTTCAAGTCGCAAAAGCCCTTGATTTTACAGGGATTTATCAAAAAAACTATGTCAAATTCTCAAAATTTACATATAATATCATCTTATTCTACCAAAGTTTTTATAATATTTCAACCATAAAATGCACGAATTTATAATTTATTCTGTGTCGAATTCTAAAAAAACTCATATAATGTAAGCAGGAACATAAAGGAGGAAATATATAAATGGACTTAAGCACTGCATTAAACGCTCTCCCGATAGGGAAGGACGCTTATATAAAATCTTTAGACTTTGATACAAATACCGCTCGCCGTTTTTTGGATTTAGGCTTTGTCAGAGGCAATCGTGTAACCTCTGTTTTTAAAAGTCCTCTCGGCGACCCGGTTGCATATGAAATCACAGGAAGCATAATCGCTCTCAGACACGAAGATGCACAAAAAATCAAAATTTGTCTAAGTGAGGAGGATTTGCTGAATTGAGTTTTAAAAAAGTTATATTTGCAGGAAACCCAAATGTAGGCAAAAGCACCCTCTTTAATGCTCTTACCGGGCTTAAACAACACACCGGTAATTGGACGGGAAAGACCGTAGATTTAGCTTCCGGCTCTTACATATTTGAAGACACGGAGTATCGTCTTTATGACATTCCGGGTACCTACTCCGTCTTTTCAAATTCGCCCGAGGAGGAGATTGCACGCAAGCATATATGTAATTTAGATGTCGATGTAATTGTCGTTGTGGCAGACGCAACCTGTCTTGCACGAAACTTAAATCTTGTCCTTCAAATACTTGAAATGAACAAAAAAGTAATCCTTTGTGTAAACCTGCTTGACGAAGCAAAACGCAAAGGAATTTCTGTTGATATAAAAGCTTTAAAAGAAGAACTGAACATTCCCGTAATCGGCATTTCCGCCAAGAAAAAGTTTGATGTGGAGCGTTTTAAAAAGTTCTTGGCAATGAATATTGAAAGAATTGATATAAGGACAAAGTCCGCCTATACCATAAGATATGACTTCGCAATCGAAAAGGCACTTTTGCAGATTATTCAGGCGTTTCCTGAGGAAAAGCTAAACAGCACAAGCAGGCGTTTTTTTGCCCTTAGGCTTATCGAGGATACCGACAAAGCATTAGCCGAGCTTAACGAACAAAAAAAGCTCTCAAATGATGAAACAGAAGCTCTTTTAA
>JAZLIC010000071.1:0-3954 GCA_045617225.1 Clostridia bacterium | reverse complement strand
ATCTTGAGCTTGCTACAACCCGCCCCGAAACCCTGCTCGGTGATACTGCGGTTGCAGTAAACCCGAATGACGAAAGATATAAAGATTTGGTAGGCAAAACGCTTATACTTCCGCTTGTTCACCGTGAAATACCGGTTGTTGCCGATGATTATGTTGAAATGGATTTCGGTACGGGCGTAGTTAAGATTACACCTGCTCACGACCCTAATGACTTTGAGGTCGGACTCCGCCATAATTTAGAGGTAATAAATGTATTGACCGATGATGCAAGGATAGTTGCCGATTACCCGAAGTATGCGGGTATGGACAGATACGAGGCAAGAAAGGCAATTGTTGAAGACCTCGAAAAAGAGGGCGCTTTGGTTAAGGTTGAGGATTATACCCATAATGTAGGCACCTGCTACCGTTGTTCGACTACGGTAGAGCCGAGGGCTTCAAAGCAATGGTTTGTTAAGATGAAACCGTTAGCCGGCCCAGCTATTGACGCTGTTAAAAACGGCGAAACAAAGTTTATTCCGGCAAGATTTGATAAAATCTATTTCCATTGGCTCGAAAACATAAAAGATTGGTGTATTTCCCGTCAACTTTGGTGGGGGCATCGTATACCTGCATTCTATTGTGATGCATGTGACGAAACATTTGTTTCAAAAGAAGATATTACCGTTTGTCCTAAGTGTGGCGGAAAACTCAAACAGGATGATGATGTTTTGGATACATGGTTCAGTTCAGCTCTTTGGCCTTTCTCTACTCTCGGCTGGCCGGATAAGACAGAAGAACTTAAGCACTTCTATCCTACTTCCGTTCTTGTTACCGCTTATGATATTATCTTCTTCTGGGTTGCGCGTATGATGTTCTCGGGTATTGAACACACAGGCGAAGTTCCTTTTAAAGACGTTTATATGCACGGTTTGGTGCGTGACAGTCAGGGACGCAAAATGAGTAAGTCACTCGGAAACGGCATTGACCCTCTTGAAATCATTGATAAATACGGTGCAGATGCACTCAGATTTACCTTAGCTACCGGAAATTCTCCGGGCAACGATATGCGTTTCTATATTGAGCGTGTAGAAGCAAGCCGAAACTTTGCAAATAAGATTTGGAACGCATCTCGTTTTGCGATGATGAATCTTACAACAGACGAATACACAGAGCCTGATTTATCAAAGCTTGAAACTGAGGATAAATGGATTTTATCACGCTACAATACATTAGTAAAAGAAGTTACAGATAATCTTGACAGTTACGAACTTGGTATAGCGGTACAAAAATTATACGACTTCATTTGGGACGAGCTTTGTGACTGGTATATTGAACTTATAAAGCCTCGTTTCTTCGAAAACGGCGAGAGCAATATTGTCGCACAACAGACACTTACATATGTGCTTTCAAACACATTAAAGCTTCTCCACCCGTTTATGCCGTTTATTACGGAAGAAATTTGGCAGGCACTTCCGCACATCGGCGACAGCATTATGATTTCCGACTTCCCGGTATATAAGTCAGAGTTTAATAATCCCGAAGCAGAAGCCGATATGCAGATTATAATGGATGCAATCAAAGGTCTCAGAAATATTCGTAACGAAATGAATGTTCCTCCTTCAAAGAAGTCAAAACTCTTTGTAGTAACAGATGCTCCCGAAGTATTTAATGCAGGCGAAAAGTTCTTTATCAAGCTTGCAGGTGCATCGGAAGTTATTGTCTGTGATAGCAAGAACGGCATTCCGGAAAATGCAGTATCGGTTATTGTTCCAAAAGCAGAGCTTTTGATGCCGCTTGATGAATTAGTTGACAAAGAAAAGGAAATTGAGCGTTTAACAAAAGAAAAGAAACGCTTAGAAGATGAAATTAAGCGTGTAAACGGTAAGCTCAGCAATAAAGGCTTTACTGATAAGGCTCCTGCCGCTGTCGTTGAGGAAGAACGCAAAAAAGGTGAGAAGTATCAGGAAATGTTAAACACCGTTTTGGAAACATTAAGCAAGATGTAAAAAAAGATAAAAACAGCAGGGGTTGTTCTCCTGCTGTTTTTTGTACATTGAAAAATAAAACAGTCCGTACTTTTTTAGGATTATCTTATTTCTTTCTCTTTATAGGTGTTCGATTACCTTTTTCATCTACTATGCGTATATTGTCAAGTTGCGTCTTCATACTATTACGAAAGCCCTGTATATACTCAGCTCGAAGTTTTGCTTGCTCCTCTTTTTCCGCATCAGTCAAACCTTCGGACTTTGCTTTCTTTGCAAGGAAGTTTATTCTTTTTATCTTATCATCAGTCATACTGTACCTCGTATTATTAAAGGGGCGCTGTGCGCCCCCTTTAATTTATTATTCCTCAATGCGTCTTAAATTTATTCTGCCCTTATCGTCGATTTCCATAACCTCAACCTTAACGGTATCGCCCTCTTTGACAACATCTGTTACCTTCTCAACACGAGCCTTTGAAAGCTTTGAAATATGGATAAGTCCGTCTTTTCCCGGGAGAATTTCCACAAATGCACCAAAGTCCATAATGCGTACTACCTTACCTTCGTAAATCTCACCCGGTTCAGGCTCCTTAACGATATTTTCAATCATCTTCTGTGCTGCTTCACCTGCGGCAGTATCTACTGCGGCAATAAATACGCGTCCGTCGTCTTCTATATCAATCTTTGCGCCTGTTTCTGCAATAATACCTTGGATAACTTTACCGCCTGAGCCGATAACCTCACGGATTTTATCAACAGGAATTGTCATGTTGATAATCTTCGGAGCATATTCGGAAATATGGTCTCTCGGTTCCGGAATAGCTTTAAGCATAACTTCATCTAAGATATACATTCTTGCATTCTTGGTCTGTTCCAATGCAGTCTTGATAATAGCCGGTGTTAAACCGTCTACCTTTAAGTCCATCTGAATTGCAGTGATACCCTTCTTGGTACCTGCAACCTTAAAGTCCATATCACCGAAGAAGTCTTCAAGGCCCTGAATATCAACCATTGTAAGGAACTTATCGTCATCATCAGGGTCAGTAATCAAACCAACAGAGATACCTGCAACAGGAGCCTTAATCGGAACGCCTGCGTCCATAAGTGCAAGGGTACTTCCGCAAATACTTCCCTGTGATGTAGAACCGTTTGAACTTAAAACCTCCGACACCAATCTGATTGCATACGGGAATTCTTCCTCAGAAGGCAATACAGGAACCAAAGCTTTCTCTGCCAAAGCACCGTGACCGATTTCACGTCTGCCCGGACCTCTTGAGGGTTTTGTTTCACCAACGCTGTATGACGGGAAGTTATAATGATGAATATAGCGTCTGTACTCCTCGTTATCAAGTCCGTCAATAATCTGTGCTTCTCCGAGTGGTGCAATGGTTGCAACTGTCATAACCTGTGTTTGACCTCTGCTGAACAATCCGCTACCATGAGCACGTGGCAAAAGTCCAACTTCTGCCGAAAGGGGACGAAGCTCTAAAATACCGCGTCCGTCAACACGCTTCTTATCATACATAAGCCAATTACGAACAACTGTCTTTTGAAGCTTATAAAGTGCTTCATCAATCTGTGCTTTAAATTCATCAACAGGATACTTCTCCTCAAAATTCGCATATACATCTTCGTATACAACCAAAAGGCGTGCGTCACGTTCTGTCTTGTCATCGGTATCAAGTGCCGCCTTAACTTTATCTTCTGCATATGCACGAATGTCGGCAAATAATTCTTCATCAACGGTTATATGCTCGTATTCAAACTTAGGCTTGCCGATTTCATCTTGAATTTTCTTAATGAATGCACAAATCTTCTTGATTTCCTCATGTGCATAACTGATTGCATCAAACATAACATCTTCTGCAACTTCGTTTGCACCGGCTTCAATCATAACAACTTTTTTAGCACTACCTGATACGGTAAGATTTAAATCACTGACCTCACGTTCTGCTTCTGTTGGGTTTATAATAAACTTGCCGTCAATAAGACC
>JAZLIC010000070.1:0-5856 GCA_045617225.1 Clostridia bacterium | reverse complement strand
CGCCGGGGCACATACAAAACGAATAGCAACTGCGTTCCTTGCCATTATGCACCAACCTGTATGTTGCGGCAGGCAGGGTATCGTCATCTGTTCCATACTGCGAAATATTTATAAACGCCTGCTTATGCTCAACCCTGACGCCGATTGCAAACGGTTTTGGTTCAAGCATAATATTTGCATCGCTTAAAAGCTTATATGTATCACGGCTACTGTGTCCAACCGCCAGAACAAGTGTATCGCACTCCATAACTTCGCTGTTGTTTACCTCAATTTCCGCAAGGTTTCCGCCCGGGAAAGACATTCCGGTAAGGCAGGTATTAAAACGCACCTCGCCGCCGAGCTTTATTATCTCTTTGCGCATATTTTTTACAACGGTTTTAAGCTTATCCGTTCCGATATGCGGCTTGGCATTATACAAAATATCCTCCGGCGCACCAAAATCCACAAAGGTTTGAAGTACAAACCTCTGCCGTGGGTCGCTTATTCTTGTATTTAATTTTCCGTCGGAGAATGTACCGGCGCCGCCCTCACCAAATTGGACATTTGAATTTGGGTTTAATTTGCCGCCATTCCAAAAATCGCTCACGGTGCGTGCACGATTATCTACATCTTCGCCACGCTCTATGACAAGGGGCGAAAGTCCCGCCCTTGCCAAAACATACGCCGCAAAAAGTCCGCACGGGCCCAGGCCTACTACAACAGGGCGTTTGTCACTTCGACCGGCTTTTGGTATTTCAATGGTGGTTTCTTCTTCAAAAGCTGAAATTTCTTTATCATTTGGTATATCACCGCTTAAATAATCGGCGGTTACCTGATAGAGAAAATGAATATTGCCCTTACGCCTTGCGTCAATGGATTTTTTATATATTCTGAAATTTTTTGCTTGAATACAAGTATGCCGCACAATTTCTTGTGCGGCAGTAATAACATCATCGCTTGAATGTTTACCGTTAATTTTGATATTACGGATTATTATCTTCAACTACCTCTACCTCCGCTATATCCTCCAAAACCTTTATTCCGGTCGGGATAACAAGCTTTACTTTTATTTTGTCCTTGTCTTTAAAGCTGTTTACATCTATATTTTCTGTTTGAACAGATTCTATATTAGCGGTAAGTCCGTCAGGAGCATAGATTAAAACACTGCTCGGCTTTGCCGAATACTTTTTACCGTTGGTATCACCGCTAAGTCTGAGGTCAACACCCACTTTTTTAAGTTTTAAGACAGGGCAATGCACCTTTGCGGTGTCAATATTCTTGTGTATTCTCTCAAACAGGACATCTCTTGCCGTGATTTCCTCGCCGTTGACGCCGTACAAAGATATTGCTTCATCAACATCAATATCTACATCGGCATTATTATAACTGAAATTAACAGTTGCTTTTCCTATCTTGCCGATTAAAGATTCTGCACCTTTTATAGTAACCGTCTTAGGCTCAATCTTTATATCGCCGGGCATAAAGCCGTCTGCAAGTCTGCCTGTGGGCGATGCCACGATATCCAAAGTTTTCTCAACGCTTTTCTCGGTGACTATACTTACCGAATAGGCACTCGTTGATGTGATACTCTCATGCTCAAAAGGAACAACAATATCAATAGGGAGCTCCACTGTACCGGCATAGGTTATACCTGACATATCAACCTTAGCTATTATACTTTTCATATCATAGCTTCCCATACGCCGTCTGTTGCCCTTTACTTTAACCGTAACGGTGCTGAGTGACTCACTCACTATACTTAAATTGTTCGCCTCAACAACTTCCTCACCTATAAACTGTATCGGTATATCACGCACGGTTACTTCAACAAAAGGGTTTACAACAACGGTTATATATAGCCAAATTACAATGGAAATCAGCAGTGCCATTATTTTTAAAACACTGTCTTTTTCAAACATCTTTTTCATCAAGCCTTATCTCCCTTCTTCAGGAATTTGAGCTTGCGTTTTGTATCCTCTGAGGTTTCAAAGCTCAATCTGCGTGTGAGTTCTTTTCTTAAAGACTCCTCATTAAATCCGATTTTAAGTTCGCCGCCCTCTGCAATGGAAATCTTGCCTGTTTCCTCCGATACAATAACTATTATTGCATCGGACTCCTCCGATATTCCTAATGCCGCCCTGTGGCGTGTGCCGAGCTTTTGGGCAATATTCGGGTTTTGCGAAACAGGTAATACGCAAGTTGCAAGTTCAAGTTTATTATTTCTGAACACTACCGCACCATCATGAAGCGGAGTGTTGGGAACAAAAATATTCTCGATAAGTTCGCTTGATACCTCTGCACCGACACGGACGCCCGAGCTTATCAAAGTGTCAATATTATCGTGCTTTTCAATGACCATAAGTGCGCCTATGCGGTCATTTGCCATTGCCTGTGCCCCACGAGAAATTTCGTGTATCATTCGTGCCACATCCTCTTGCACGGTATCACTGCCGATAGAGAACCACTTATTAAGGTTTGTACGCCCCACTTCCTCCAAAGCACGTCTAAGCTCAGGCTGGAATACAATTATAAGTGCAATGACGCCAAGCTGCAAAACGTTACTTAGTATATAATATACCGCATTGAGCTTTGCAAAAAAGCTTACCTGCATCAAAACGACGAATAACGCAACACCTTTGAGCAGCTGGACAGTCCTCGTATCACGGATAAATTGAAGTGCTTTGTACACTAAAAAGGACACCAGAATAATATCTATGGCATCGGTAATTCTAAACAACGATAGTTGATTTACCGCCGAATGATAAAAATTTTCCAACCACATATTATACACCTCGTGTCCTGATTATTTTTAATATGCCTTGCCCCAATAAATCATCTTATCGGCAGGCTTTCCGCAACAGATACATTTATCGCTTATCTTTTCCTGCTCAAAAGGAATACAACGAGAAGTTGCGGTAGTATCTTCTTTTATCTTATTTTCACAAGCTTCATCACCGCACCACATTGCCTTTACAAAGCCGCCGTTTTCGACACGCTTTTTAAATTCATCATATGTAGCGGCAGAGCTTGTCTTTTCTTCTCTGTTTTTAAGTGCGGCATCAAGCATTTGATTTTGTATTTTATCAAGAAGCTTTTGAAGTTCCTCCTCGATATTGTCAAGAGAAACAAATACCTTTTCTCTGTCAACACGGCTTACCAAAACTGCCTGATTATTCTCGATGTCCTTAGGTCCAAGTTCAATACGAACCGGAACGCCGCGCATTTCGTATTCGCTGAACTTCCAACCTGCTGACTTATCACTGTCATCAAGCTTAACTCTGAACTTCTTTTGGAGCTGTTCTTTAAGTTCATTGCAACGCTCCAAAACGCCTTCCTTATGTTGTGCGATAGGAACAATAACCGTTTGAACAGGTGCAATGCGAGGCGGAAGTTTAAGTCCTGCATCATCACCGTGTACCATAATTATTGCACCGATAATTCTTGTAGACATACCCCAAGATGTTTGATGAACATATTGAAGCTCGTTATTCTCGTCAAGGTACTGTATGCCGAATGCACGGGCAAATCCGTCACCGAAGTTATGGCTTGTACCTGATTGAAGTGCTTTACCGTCATGCATTAAACTTTCGATAGTATAGGTTTCATTCGCACCTGCAAACTTTTCTTTATCGGTCTTGCGCCCCTTAATAACAGGGATTGCAAGCACTTGCTCGCAAAAGTCGGCATAAACATTAAGCATCTGAATGGTGCGTTCCTGTGCCTCCTCCTCGGTAGCGTGTGCGGTATGTCCCTCTTGCCATAAAAATTCCGCACTTCTGAGGAACGGTCTTGTGGTCTTTTCCCACCTTACAACACTGCACCATTGATTGTAAAGCTTAGGAAGGTCACGGTATGAACGAACAATATTTGAATAATGCTCGCAGAACAATGTTTCCGATGTAGGACGCACGCAAAGTCTTTCTTGAAGCTTCTCATTACCACCGTGGGTAACCCACGCAACCTCGGGAGCAAAGCCCTCTACATGGTCTTTCTCACGTTGGAGCAAGCTTTCGGGAATGAACATAGGCATATATACATTTTCTACGCCCGTTTCCTTAAACCTACTGTCAAGTGCCTTTTGGATATTCTCCCAAATAGCATAACCATAGGGTTGAATAACCATACAACCTCTGACGCCCGAATACTCAACCAAGCGAGTCTTTTTAATAATATCGGTATACCACTGAGCAAAATCTTCACTCATTGGTGTTATCGCTTCTACCAACTTCTTATCTTTTTCCAAAATTCTCAATCCTCCCACTGCACATCTATGTCAATCAAAAATGTGTATACTGTATATAGTATACGCAAAAATCGGTGCAGTGTCAAGGCGTAATAACCATTTTTTATTTCTACTTGAAAAAACTTTGCTTATGTGATATATTAACTTAAAAGGAGTGAGTATATGGGAAGCTTTTTTTCTGCGTTTTCAAGCGCACTTAATGTATTTTCAGTGATAGTTTATATTATATTCTATATTGCAGTTTATGCGGCGGCATCTTACGGAATTTACAAAGCGGCAATAAATAACCAAATTGCAGGTCCCTGGATTGCCTTCATACCTGTTTTGCAGTTAGGGATAATAGGCAGATTAACCGAGGAATACTACATTAAAGGCTTTAAGATACCAAAGCTTGAAATCGTCTTGCCTGTCCTGTTTTTGTTTAAGCTTCTGCTTAAACTTTTGCTCGGATTTAAGTACGGTCTTGTATTTATAATCCTGAGATTTTTGGTATCTGCATTACTTGCCTTGATTTTGCACAAGTTCTTCTACCTATATAAGCCGCAAAAAGCTGTTATGTACGCTGTACTTTGCTTTATCTTCGGTGAAATTGCCTTCTCGGTAATTATGTTTTTGCTTAAAGACGACTCTATGATAATGTCACCCGGGGCATACCAATATCCCTTTAATTAAAAAAGGACGCTGCGGCGTCCTTTTTCTTTTATGATGCTTTAAGTTGTAATCTGAGCTTATCTGCAATCATTGCAATAAACTCTGAATTTGTCGGCTTACCCTTACTGTTTGCAATTGTATAGCCGAAGAAGGAATTTAAAACTTCTGTATCTCCTCTGTCCCACGCTACCTCAATCGCATGACGGATTGCACGCTCTACACGGCTTGATGTTGTGCTGAACTTCTTTGCGACCGTCGGATATAACTCTTTTGTAATTGAATTTATTATATCCAAGTCGTCAATCACCATCATAATGGCGTATCTTAAATACTGATAGCCTTTTATATGTGCCGGAACGCCAACCTCGTGAATAATCTCCGTCACCCTGGTTTCAAGGTCATCTGTATGACCGCCTGTGGCGATACCCTTTAAAATCTCTGATTTGCTTATTACATTGCGTGTAGGTACACTGTCTTCTGCGCTGAACATCTCTATTCTGTCAACCAATGCCTTAAAGTCAACAGGCTTCTTCATAAAATAATCTGCGCCATATCTTATAACCCGTGCTTCCAGCTTGTCATTAAGCGCCGCACTTACCACCATAACTACCGGTCTTTCGCTTTCGTCAAGTTCTGCCATACTTTCAAGAACGCCTATACCGTCTATACTCGGCATTACAATATCAAGCACCAGAACATCAGGTTGTCTGGACTTTACCATATGTATGGCTTCAAGTCCGTCATATGCAATACCCACAACCTCAATTAACTTCGATTGCTTGAAATACTCGCACAAAATTTCTACATACTCCATATTGTCATCGGCAATCATAACTCTTATTTTTCTTTCCATTTTAGGACACTCCTTTGTATTTTGATTATTTTTATGACCTCGACACCAATATTATAAACATAATTTACAATATTTGTCAATAGAAAAATGGAAAAATTTTGAAGAATTTTTTAACGGAAAATTAAATATT
>JAZLIC010000069.1:0-10528 GCA_045617225.1 Clostridia bacterium | reverse complement strand
CTTGATATGGTTGACGGAAATGCGGAGAGTCCCGGAAAAATCGCACTCACCGCCACAGGCAGTATGCACACAAGCATAATTGCCGACACTAAAAGCATTAAAAAAAATTTTTTCATTTTTTATACCTCCTTATAATACAGATGCCGATTATTTTTTGTTTTTCTTTACTTTAACAATGATTGCAACTGCTGCAATAATTGCAACAACCAAAATGCCGACTGCGAGCCATATACTTCCACTTGATATGGTTGACGGAATCCCGATTAAGATTGGGAAAGCCGCACAGGTTGTCATCGGAAGCATACACGCAAGCATTACTGCCGACATCAAAAGCATTAAACCAAATTTTTTCATTTTTTATACCTCCTTATAATAATTATTTATTCGGTAAATAAATTATATCATATCGGTTTAAAAAGTCAATGCTTTAAAATCAAAATCGCTTGCGATTTTTACCTTACTTCTTCCCTCTTACATATTACTTATTACTTCCAAAAATCCTCGTTTGAGTAAATTTAAGTAAAAGTGAAGAAGGAATAGTGAATAAGTAAAAATCCTCATTCTTACGAACGAGGATTTTTGGTACACCTTCGGGGATTCGAACCCCGGACACCCTGATTAAGAGTCAGGTGCTCTAGCCAGCTGAGCTAAAGGTGCAAATTTCAAACGCAAGTGCTATTATACTACCCTAAACCCCATTTGTCAATACATTTTTTGAAAATTTTTAAAATTTTTAATTCCGAAAAGAATCGGGCGGTCACATAGGGACCGCCCCTCTTTTTTGTAGGGGATAGGTAAAAATGTTCATAACCAAAAGCTTTCAGCGGCCCGGACTTTTTTAACATCCCCTTTATTATTCTATTACTACTGCCTCATCTGCCTCGTCCCACGAAACAGTATACTCCATTGCCTCGGATAATGCACGGACAGGGATAAATGTCCTCTCTCCTTCAAGCCTTGCAGATGTATCAAGAATTACCTCTGCTCCGTTTACCGTCATTATATCAAAGCCAATACGGATTATCACTTCTGTTTCATCCTTGCGAACAATAGCCTTCTGTTCCGCTTCATCCCAGATGACATCACACCCCATCGCCTCGAATATTGCCCTCATCGGCACAAGAACATGGTCGTTTTCCATTATTGGCGCTATATCACTGTATAGCTTCTTCCCGCAAAAATATATTTCAATCTCGTCTGCAAACGGGTCAATGATATTATCATACAAATCCTTATTTGCCGCAATATCTGCCTTCTTGCCGACTGTTCCTCTCACTCCGTTCTCGGCAAACTTTTTAAATACAGGGGCATATCCCTTCACCTTCTCCGGAGTGGTGTCAAGAACTTCCCGAAGTCTGTCATAATCACTCTTTTTCTCGCCGCATATCTTTGATTGCAACGCATAATATGCACCGCTTAAAAGGCCCTTCCTCTTTGTCGCACTTTTTGAAAAGGTCGACATAATATAGCCGTCTATCTCCTCTTGTGAAAACTCGGTATTACCGAGAATATCGCTTAACTTATCATAGTAATCAAAGGTAGACGAAATCTGTGGGTCACGGTATGAGCATATATACATTCCGTTATCATCAAGTCCGAGCAGCACTCCGTACGCGCCCTTTTCGTTTCGCAGATATGGCATAAAGAATTTGTCGTTCATCATATTAAGGGTAACTGCAAGCGAGCCTTCCCGACTTATGCCAAGCTCATCAAGCGGAGCATATATCAAATTATAGTTGATGTCCGTATTGCTGATTATCCCCTCGTTTCCTTCCGGAACAGGGATATTTCTGTTCACTTTTACCTTTGGTATATCGTCCAACTTGTCAAAGAATTCCTTTGCAAACTTATTTGTAAGCTCTATGCCCTCTTTGTTGCCGGCATATATTGATTTTGCGTTATTCCTGTTTTTAAGAGTGTTTTTAATATTGTTAAGATTATCTATAACCTCGCTTGGATTTTCGTCAAGCTTCTTTCGCACATCCTTTAAAAACTGATAATAATCAAGCCCTGTCATATAAGACAAATATGCACTTTCGGCGTTCTTCTGTGCCTTGGCACGAGATATAATAATACCCTCATCAAATACCGTAGTTTCCCAACCGTTAATTGAATTTTCTATAACGGATTTAAGATATTCCACATCGTTAAACTGAACATCGTACAACATCTCATAAAGTACATCATACATCTTTTCTATATCCTTATTAAGCACGGAAATATCATATATCATATACAAGTCATCTTCTGCAACCATAAGCGAGCTGCTTCCTGCAATATATCTTGACACAAGCTCGTAAAGCTCTGACTGAGTATGCTCCGTTGTGCCGAATTTAAGGAAGATATTATCAAACAAATTAAGGTACAAAAGTTGTTCATCAGACAGATTTGAAACATCAATATAAACGGTTGTATATCCTATATCGCCGATATCCGCTTCCGCAGAAAGATACCTTACTCCGTCCTTCATAACATCGGAGCAGGCATATTCTCTCGACTTATAGCTGTCTATATCCTTCCTTAAAATATCCACATTTGACACATTGATTTTGTCAACAAGCTCTCTGTTTACGGAATTGTCCTTACCCTGTGCAGTTTTGCGGACTATTTCGGCAATTTCTCCATCCGTCATTGACGCCTTTTTTGCCGCCAACTTTTCCGCAAGAGCTTTATCCGCCTTCTCGCCGAGCGATGTGTCGGAAACATTTACGGTAAACACCGACGCAGTTGGATTTACAAAATACTTTTTAACAAGCTTTTTATAGTTATCGTTTATGGCTTCTTTATCAAGACTGATACAATAGTCAATATAGTTAAAGTATGTATCGCATCTTCCGTAGACACTCCAAAATGCGTTTATGTTATCAATAATGCTTATTCCTCTGTTGCCGCTGTTTTCGGGAGCTAATAAATTATCACGCTCAATAGATGCCAAAAACGCATCTGTCAACTTCTCGCTAAACCCTGTTTCGGCAATCTCCGCAAAAGAAGCGTCTATAATCTCTTTAAGCCTGCTCTCGTCGCCTGCTTGCACATTTGAAGCAACAATAAGCAGCGTCGGATTAACGCCCACGGTAAATTCAGCACCGGCAGATATGTCAACATTCGGCATCTCCTTCTTTACATTCTGTTTTAAAAGTGCAGAGCTGTTGTTAATAAATTTCGTGCAGAAGAGAAAATCAAAAAGCTCTCTCTCCTCACTAATATTACACGGTATCAAATAATGCACAATATCACCGGTCATTTCCGGAGCTTGTATACTGAATGTATCCTCTATATTTTTCGTAACAGGCTTATAATCAGGGTCGGTGATTTCGACTTTCTTATTATCATATTCCGAAAAATATTCATTAACAAGTTTAAGATATTTCTCATAATCCACCTTTCCGTACAAAATCACAAGTGAATTTGACGGTCTGTAATAGTCGCTATGATACTTTACCAAATCCTCATAGGTAAGGCTTGGGATAATCTCCGGGTCGCCGCCGAAAATTGCAGAGTTATGACTGCCCGGATAAAGCAGCTTCAAGGAATTATAAATCGCTTTTGTATAGGGTGATATTGCACCCTTCATCTCGCTGTAAACCGTTCCGTTGAGCACAAGCTCACTATCCGGCGACTCAAGCTCATAACGCCAAGCCTCCTGCTCGAATATATCCTTGTTTGTTAAAATAAGGGGGTTGAATACTCCGTCAAGATAATAATCCGCAAGCTTTAAAAGTTGCTCGTCGGATATAGAAGAAATAGGAAAGTTTGTGTACTTTTGTGCAGTAGATGCATTTAGATACGTGTTAATGGTTTCAAAGCTTATATTAAAAAATATATTTGCCGGATACTTTTTGGAACCGTTAAGTGAGGCATGCTCAAAAACATGAGATACCCCTGTGTCCTCGGCAGGTGTGTTAAATGTAATATTAAACGCCCTGTTTACATCATCATTTGCAATATAAAGCAGTTTGCCTCCTGTTGAGTTATGCTCAAACAAGTAGGTATCGGCATCAAACAATTTACATTCATCTGTTTCAATCAAAGTAAAGCCGTTAATCTTTTTACCGACTTTAAGATTTTCCTCAGCCGAAACACCAACAAAACACAAAAACGCCAATATAATTGACATCAAAAAAGATAATACAGATTTCTTCATAATTGACACCCTTTCTTTGTCATCTGTATTATTCTATTACTTTTAATTTTTAATGTCAACCTTTTTATACTTTAAACCGATATCCGGCTCCCCAGACGGTTTCTATATACTTCTCGCCTGTGTTTTTCTCGATTTTGTCACGTATCCTCTGTATATGTACCGTCACCGTAAACACATCGCCCATTGCGTCCATACCCCAGATACGGTCAAACAAACGCTCTTTACTGAACACGATATTCGGATTTTCCATAAAGAACAATAAAAGCTCGTATTCCTTCACCGGCATAATGACTTCCTCGCCACACACATAAACACGGTGTGCGTCCTTGTCAATTTTAAGGTTACGCACCTCTAAAACGCTTTTCTTCGGTGCTTCGCCTGCTTTTACCAATCGCTTATACCTGCTGATATGGCTCTTTACCCTTGCCACAAGCTCCGACGGCGAAAACGGCTTTGTAATATAGTCGTCCGCTCCCAAGCCCAAGCACCGCACCTTGTCAATATCGTCACTGCGTGCCGAAACAACTATTATCGGCACGTCCTTTTTCTCCCTCAATTCTCTGCAAACCGAAAATCCGTCACGCTTAGGGAGCATTATATCCACAATGACCAAATCGTACTCGCCGCTAAGAGCGGTACGAAGTCCCTCCTCGCCGTCAAAGGCAAGGTCACATTCAAAATCGCTTGCACGCAGATAGTCCTGCTCAAGCTCCGCAATGCTTATATCGTCCTCAATAATCAATACTCGCATACTTTCTCCCCCTAATTTGCAACAGGCAAAATTATCACAAATTCCGTGCCGACGCCTTCTTCACTTCTGAGCCAAATCCTGCCGCCGTGCGCCTCAATAATCTGTTTTGCAATGGCAAGGCCAAGGCCGTTGCCCTCTACCGAGCCGTTCCTTGACGGGTCACTGCGGTAAAAGCCTTCAAAGACCTTCTCCCTGTCCTTCTCGGCAATGCCTATCCCTGTGTCGGAAAAGCTTATTACCGCCCGCCTTTCCGCCTGCTCTAAGCTTACCGTAAGGCTTCCTTTGCCTTCCTTTTTATATTTTATCGCATTGGATATTATATTGTCAAACACTCTTTGCATTTTTTCTCTGTCAATCTTTACCCATATCTCTGCACTCGGCAAATTTGTCACAAGCTCCATATCGCTGTGCTCCAAATCAAGCGCAAATCCCGAAAGTGTCTCTCTTAAAAATTCTGCAATATCACGCACCTTCATATCATAGGGCAGTTTTTTAAGTTCAAGCTTGGAATACAGCGATAAATTCTCTGCCATATCCTCTAAAACTTCCGTCTTTTTAAGGACGGTTTTAAGGAACGCCTTTTCCTTCTCCGGCGTGTCCGCAATTCCGTCACGAATTCCCTCAACATAGCCGCGGATAGAAGTAATCGGCGTCTTTAAGTCGTGAGAGATGTTTGCAAAAAGCATCTTATATTCTCTGTCACGGATAATATCCGCATCTACCGCCTCTTTGAGCCTGAGCCGCAGTTCCTCAAAGGCTATGCAGAGTGCCTGTATCTCCTTATCGCCGGAACCGATAAACTCATAGTTTAAATCTCCGTCCTTGATATGCTCCATTGCCTCGGCAAGCTCCTTTAAAGGGCGCAAAATACTTCTTGAAATATATCCCGTAACCGAAAACGCCACCACAATGGTTATAAAAGCCAGAAGAAGCGACCACAAAAGGACATATCCCGAAAAGAAGCTTATCGCCTCCGCATTTCCGCCTGCCTTTGTCAAAGCAATGGCAATATCGGGAAACCGTGCCGAAAACATCGCAAATAAGATTATACCGAACGCAATCACTAAGACTATGGGTACAATCACCATCACAATATTAAGAACAAGAATTTTACGCCGAATAGACATTCTCTAAATCTCCTTGGATAAAAAGAGGTAGTAGCCGCCGCTGAAAAATACAAGTCCGTATCCCAAAAGCAGTGCCACCCTTTGTATAAGCACAAAGACAGGTATTGTTGCCCCCAGGAAAAGACTGTGCCATTGCAGGTAGCCTGTAAACAACAGTCCGCTGAGGTTTGATATAAAAATACCTCCCACCTGTGCCGCTATGTATACTATTATACACAAAAACATTGAAAATGTCGAACTTTTTCCGAATTGATTTATAAAAGTTGCCATAAGCACCAAAACAAGCATCGGTATACAGTCCAAAATATACGCCAAAAAGTCAATACCAAGCCTTGATATGCCGCCGTTTATGAGCCCCAAAACCTCGCTTACAACAAACACCTCAAAAAGACTGACCACTGCCAAGATATAAACAGCGCTTATTTTGCTTGCGTAAATCTTAAATCTGCTTATGGGTCTGCCGAGGAGCGCTTTTATACTGCTGTCCTGATACTCACTGCCGAACAAGTCACTTGCCCCCAAAAAGATAATAAACGGTATCCAGATTTTAAGGAAGAAGCCTTGCAGCTCCATAGCCATACTCTGTGTCCTAAGGTCAATATTACCGCCGGAAACACGCATAACCAATAACTTTATCCCCAAACTTATAAGGCAGATACCCATTGCAAGAATTGCAAAGACATAATACTTCTTATGCGAAAAAAGCTTTTGAAGTTCACCTCTAAGGTTTGCAATATAAATGCTCATACTATCACCGCTCCTCTTTTCTCTTTCACCTGTTCAAGATAATAGTCCTCTAACGAAGGCTGAAATTTAAGCGCCTCCTCTGTCGTTTCAAAGGAGAGCATCTCGCCTTCGTGCATAACAACTATCTTGTTACAGATTTTTTCAAGCTCGGCGGCGTTATGCCCCGATATAAGGCAGGCACAACCCCTCTCGCTGAGCTTCTTTATAACCTCTCTTATGCGGATTACCCCTTCGATATCAATGCCGTTGGTCGGCTCGTCTAAAACCAGAAGCTTAGGCTCGGAGAGTATTGCCATAGCAATGCCGAGTCTTTGACGCATACCAAGCGAAAACCTTTTAACCTTATCCATTTGATAGCGCTTTAAATTTACAATCTCCAATACCTTTTCTATCCGCTCTTTGTCCACATTATCGTAAAGCCTTGACATTATTTTAAGATTATTATACGCCGATAAATAATTATAAAGAGCAGGTGCTTCTACCAGATAGCCGACATTCTTCATCGCTTCTTCGTGATTTTCTTCTGCGTTTATCCCAAAGATTTCCACGCTTCCGCCGGTTATCTCCGTCATTCCCAAAATCGCCTTCATAATGGTGGTCTTTCCCGACCCGTTAGGTCCCAAAATGCCTACAATGTCACCTGAATTGATTTTAAAGGAAACTTTTTGCGCACCTCTGCCGTTTTTGTAGAGCTTACTAAGCCCGTCTAAAACCAAAATATCTTCCATATTACTTCTCCTTTTATATCAACAGCACAAACCCACCTCCCAAAAAGGGAGGTGAATTTACACATTATTCTTCTGTTTCAATTTCAAGGTCCACCGCCTCGGCTTCGCTCTCCGCCGGCGGTGTATTTGTTTCTACGCCGTTATTTATAAATATATCCCTCTCGCCGTTGGCATAATAGTAAAGTGAAATATTCGGTGCAAGCGTTCCGGTTACATCGGCATTTAACTTTTCAATGTCACGGACTTCAATAACACTGCCGTCCTTTAAGGTAATACTCGGCAGATTGTTTAAGAATTCAGGCTCTTTGATTACAGTTGTGCCGTGGCCGTCGAGCTTTGCCGCAACCTCAAAGGCTAAATCGTGGCGGTTGCCGCCTTTGTCATATCCTGCCGCAGTAATGATAATGGTGTTTTCGCTGAGGTTGCCGTCCTTGTCGGTTTCAAAGTCGCAACTTACATTGTCGATGTAGATTTCCTTATCATTTTTAAGCATCTCATTTAAAATGCGCACGGTTTCGTCCTCAATATTTTCGCTGTCTTCTTCCTGAGAGCTTTCCAAAACGCTTACCATAAGCGATGTGCCTGCTTTTGCGATTTCGGGAATCTGCTCCTCGGACAGGGTGAGGTTATAACGCTCGCTGTCGTCGCTACTCTCTGTCAGGACAAAGTTGTTCTTTATATCGCCCACAAAAGCGTCTGCCAAAAGCTCCGCAAAGTTTATCACTCTGTCAAAGATTTTTTTGTCATCTTCTTCAACACCTATCCAGGAAATTGCAGGCTCGTCATCATAACTATTATAGATGTTTATGTTCTCGTTGCTTTCGCCGTTTCGCAAAGCAGAAATGCGGTTATATTCAAAACCCTTTGTTTTATACCTTTCATTAGTTAATGTCTCGCCGCCTCTGTCCTGCCAGTTCCTCTCGGTTGACTTTGTGTAGATTGGAATTTCGCCGCCGAAGTCGCACATAAATTCAAGCTCCTCGCCAAGCAGTTCCTCATTATCAAGCTTCGCCGTTATATCAATCTTTGCAGTAAAGTTGGTTTCGTACAAGGTCTTTTTGATTGCGTCCTTATACTTTTTGTAACCGTTTGCGTTATCGTAATTTGCAAACACCGCTACACCCAAAAGTGCTGCGCCTACGAATAAACAGATTGATGCCCTGAAAAACTTCCCTTTAAACATTTTCATAAAATATCTCCTCCTTTAATTATTCTGAACCCCCTCCGTCAAGCGTTCCGCTTGACACCTCCCCTTAATATTTAAGGGGAGGCAAGATTAAATTCTTGCCGGCTATATGAATGAGTATAATCTCTGTATTTATCTTTTTAATAAAGCAAATATCAATAATTTATAAATTTTGAAATTAAACGATAAAATTTCGTAGGGGACGGCCCTGTGTGGACAAGCGAAAATCCCACGATGGTTTAACCTCGTTCCATTGTAGGGGATTGCGTCCTCGACATTCCGAACCCCTACGGCGTAATACGCACAATACGCAAAAACGGCACGCAAAAACGGGCGGCCACATAGGGACCGCCCGTACCGTTACGGTGTTGTGATTTTCATTTCTTTTCCGACTGCTTCGCAAAGAGGCGTTATATTATCTTTAAGCCACATTGCTTTTACATAGCCGCTTTGATTAAATGTACCCGTTACCTGCTTTGATAAGTCATTAAACACTTTCACATCAAGAAGTCTTGTCATCTCCTCGCTGTCATATAGTGCAACAACGATTGTGCCGCTTTCGGCATCCTTGCCGTAAGGCGTTACGGTAAAGGTGTTTTCGTCAAGGTTAAGTAACAGCATATGTTCAAAAAATTCATAGAAAACCGTTATTTTATTAAATGCACAATAATCGCTTCCGCCGGCAAAGGAGAAGGAAACGTCATCTACTCCGCTGATATGGACGGTTGCGCCGTTACTTGACTTTCCGGTTTCTTCCTTTGTGCCGCTTGAAACACCGACTTTGTCATAGTCAGAACCGTATCCTCCGATTACGGCTTCAATTTTCCTGATAAGCAGATTTTTGCCGTCTTTGGGCTTTACGGTAATCACTCTGCCATTGCTACCGCCAGTCCAACCTTTTGAGCCGACGTAGAAATTGGCATTCAGCGTGAAATGCTCACTTTCCGCTGTGTAGCTGTCGGCGAAAACCAAGGTTTCCGCATAAATACCGTTATATCCGCAAAAATCACATACGCCGTCTTCCGAATACCCCGTGTGTTCCTCCGTTTCCACTGCATCACAGCCCGTGTATGTACAGTGTCGGATATGTCCATCGTAATCCCCCTGCGACCAATCCGACCATTTGTGGATGATATAGCTTTCGGCAACATCTTGGGTGATTTCGTTTTCACACTCTGCATCAGAGAAGTATTTTTTGCATACCTCACAGCAATAATGCGTGGTGGAAATCCCGTGCTCCGTTTCGGTTGCGGCTTTTTGTGAAATTTCGATGGGCGTATGCGTATGAAATTCATAGAAAACCGTTATTTTACTAAATGCAGAACACTCACTTCCACCGGCAAATGAGAAGGAAAAGGCATCTACTCCGCCGATATGGACGGTTGAGCCGTTGCTTACCTTTTCGGTTTCTTCCTTTGTGCCGCTTGAAACACCGACTCTATCATAGCGAGAACCCCATGCTCCGATTACGGCTTCAATTTTCCTGATAAACAGATTTTCGTCGGCTTTGGGCTTTATGGTAATCACATGGCCATCGCCACCGCCATTCCAACCGTATATGAAATCGGATAAATTGGTATTCAGCACGAAATGCTCACTTTCTGCTATGTTGTTGTTGGCGAAAACAAAGGTTTCCGCATAAATACCGTTATATCCGCAAGAATCACATACGCCGTCTTCCGAATACCCCGTGTGTTCCGCCGTTTCCACTGCATCACAGCCCGTGTAGGTACAGTGTCGGATATGTCCATCGTAATCCCCCTGCGACCAATCCGACCATTTGTGGATGATATAGCTTTCGGCAACATCTTGGGTGATTTCGTTTTCACACTCTGCATCAGAGAA
>JAZLIC010000068.1:0-10130 GCA_045617225.1 Clostridia bacterium | reverse complement strand
ACCGCAATAATCTCATCTACGCCCTCCTTTTCCGCTTCGGCTTTAAACTTCTTTAATTCCTCGGCGGCATATTCCATTCGCAATTTTTGAAGCTTCCTATCCTCGCTCATACCCTCGCTTAGCTTTATCAGCTTTCTTATGCGCTTTGTATATGTGTATTCCTTGTTTTCGTCTATCTCCGCAATGTCCATACGAACGGAGTTTGACCCCAAATCTATAATTGCAATTTTCTTCATAAAAATCACCTTCCTGCCTGAAATCACTTTTATTTTAACACACAAAAACGAATAATTCAACCGAGAAATTTATCCTCATACATAAAAATATGCTCGCCACTTAAAGTGACGAGCATTAAAACTATCTCTTTTTATAAAGTATAATTTCCGCATCGGCGCCATTTTCACCATACTTTTTACTTCAAATATGCTTTACCACCTTTTATCGTCTACCGTAGATACGCCTATTGTCATTTCTTCAAGCACATCTAAAAGCACCCTTACAGTATCTAATGATGTGAGCATTGTTACATTATTCTCATTCGCACATCTTCTTATCTGTACGCCGTCCTCGAAATGGACACCTGACATAATCGCTCTTGTGTTCATTACATAGCTTACATATCCTGCCCTTATCGCTTCTAAGATTTCCGTACTGCCCTCGGAGAGCTTGCGGAGAATTCTTGTCTTTATTCCATGTCCGTTTAAGAAGTCGGCAGTGCCGATTGTCGCTTCAATATTAAAGCCCATATCATAAAAGCGTTTAACAAGCGGAAGTGCCTCCTCCTTATCCTCGTCCGCAAGGGTTACCACAACCGTTCCGTAATTTTGGAGCTTTAATCCGCTTGCTATAAGTGCCTTATACATAGCACGTGACAAGTTCTTATCATAGCCGATTGCCTCACCTGTGGACTTCATTTCCGGCGACAGGTATGAGTCCATACCGGTAAGCTTAGAGAATGAAAACGCAGGTGCTTTTACATAAAAGCGCTTCTTTTCCACTCCGTAAACATCGGTTATGCCAAGCTCCGGAAGGGTCTTGCCAAGCATAACAAGGGTTGCCATATCCGCAAGATTATAGCCTGTCGCCTTAGACAAGAACGGAACAGTTCGGCTTGAACGCGGATTTACCTCGATGATATATACATTTTCATCACTATCTACAATGAACTGAATATTAAACAAGCCGACTATGCCTATTCCAAGTCCAAGCTTTTTGGTATATTCAAGAATTGTGTCCTTAACCTTTTGCGATACCGTATATGTAGGATATACGCTGATTGAGTCACCGCTATGTACGCCTGTTCTCTCTACAAGCTCCATAATACCCGGAACAAAAACATTTTCGCCGTCGCAGATTGCATCGACTTCAAGCTCTTTACCCTTAATATATCTGTCAACCAAAACAGGCTTATCCTCGTCAATCTCAACCGCAGTTTTAAGATAATGAAGCAAATCCTTTTCCTTTGCCACAATCTGCATAGCTCTGCCGCCCAAGACAAAGCTCGGTCTGACAAGCACAGGGTATCCGATTTCATTTGCCGCCTTTACACCGTCATCTATATTTGTAACCGCCATTCCTTTTGGCTGAGGGATTTCAAGCTTTGAGAGCAACTTTTCAAACAAGTCCCTGCTCTCGGCTCTTGCAATAGCGTCACAGTCCGTACCGATTATTTTTACGCCAAGCTTTGCAAGCGGCTCTGCTAAGTTGATTGCGGTCTGACCGCCAAGGGTTACAATAACGCCCTCCGCCTTTTCCATAATTATAATATTCATTACATCTTCGGGAGTAAGCGGCTCAAAGTAAAGCTTATCGCTTGTTGTGTAATCCGTCGAAACCGTTTCCGGATTATTGTTTATGATAATTGCCTCGTAGCCGGCTTCTTTGATGGTCTTAACTGCGTGAACGGTAGAATAGTCAAACTCTACACCCTGTCCGATGCGGATAGGGCCTGAGCCTAAAACGATAATCTTCTTCCTGTCTAATATCTTTGACTCGTTCTCCCCCTCGTATGTGGAGTAGAAGTAAGGAATATAGCTTTCAAACTCCGACGCACAGGTATCAATCATTTTGTAAATCGGGAAGATATTTTCCGTCTTTCTCATCTCAAATACATCTTCCTCTTTAATGCCCCAAAGCCTTGCGATTTCCTTATCGGAAAAGCCCATCTTCTTTGCCTTTATAAGTGTATCAATGCTCTTTGGGTTTTCTTTCAGCACCTTCTCTGCATCGGTTATATTTTTAAGTCCGTTTATAAAGAACTTGTCTATCCCTGTAATTTTGCAAATTTCCGAAACCTCTGTTCCGTGGCGCAAAAGCTCCGCAATAGCATAAATACGGTCATCTGTGCCGATTGCAATATATTTAAGCAGCTCCTCTGTCGGCACATCTTCAAACTTCTTGTGATAGAGGTGCCATACACCGATTTCAAGGGAACGAATAGCCTTTAATACGCTCTCCTCAAATGTTCTGCCGATTGACATAACTTCACCGGTTGCCTTCATCTGTGTACCAAGATTATTCTTTGCATCGGTAAACTTATCAAACGGGAACCTCGGCATTTTACTTACCACATAGTCAAGTGCAGGCTCAAACGCCGCAGGAGTATTTGCAATTTCAATCTCGTCAAGGGTCATACCTACGCCAATCTTGGCAGAAACTCTCGCTATCGGATATCCGCTCGCCTTTGACGCAAGAGCAGAGGAGCGTGACACCCTCGGATTTACTTCTATAAGGTAATACTTAAAGGATTTTGGGTCAAGTGCAAACTGCACATTACAGCCACCCTCAATTTTAAGCTCACGAATGATTTTAAGAGCGCTGTCACGGAGCATATGGTATTCCTTATTGGTAAGGGTTTGTGACGGACATACAACGATAGAGTCGCCCGTATGTATTCCAACAGGGTCTAAGTTCTCCATATTACAAATAGTAATCGCAGTGTCGTTCTTGTCACGGATTACCTCGTACTCAATCTCCTTAAAGCCTTTTATACTTTTCTCAACCAAAACCTGATGCACCGGCGATAAATAGAGGGCGTTCTTCATTATTGCAACGAACTCCTCCTCATTATCCGCAAAGCCGCCGCCTGTTCCGCCCAAAGTAAACGCAGGACGCAATACAACAGGGAAGCCAATCTCATTAGCTATTTTAAGTCCGTCCTCTATTGAGGTTGCAATATCCGAAGGTAGCACCGGCTCGCCTATTGATTCGCACATTTCTTTAAACAGTTCCCTGTCCTCGGCCCTCTCGATACTTTCCGGACTTGTTCCCAAAAGTTCTGTATGACACTCTTTAAGTATGCCCTTTTTTTCAAGCTGCATAGCAAGATTAAGTCCTGTCTGTCCGCCTATTCCCGGAAGAATTGCATCAGGGCGTTCGTGTCTTATAATCTTTGCGATATACTCTAAGTTAAGCGGCTCCATATATACCTTGTCCGCAATAGATGTATCTGTCATTATGGTAGCCGGATTTGAATTACAAAGGATTACGGTATAACCTTCTTCTTTAAGCGCAAGGCACGCCTGAGTGCCTGCATAATCGAACTCAGCCGCCTGTCCTATAACAATCGGACCGGAGCCTATTACAAGCACCTTTTTTATATCCTCTCTTTTAGGCATATTAAACCTCCATTCTGCCTCATAAGAAGCAATGCGTAAATTGTTATGATAAAAGGCGGCATATATACTACCGCCATAGAAGTTATTTCTCCATAAGTTTTACAAACTTATCAAATAAATAAGTACTGTCCTGAGGACCCGGGGCACTCTCAGGATGGTATTGAACAGAGAACACTTTGTCCTCTACACTCTCTACACCTTCAACTGTGTTATCAAGCAAATTTATATGTGTAATTTCAAGACCTGTCCCCTCTAAACTCTTTGCATCTACCGCATAGGAATGGTTTTGAGATGTAATCTCAATTTTACCGGTCTTTAAATTCTTGACAGAGTGGTTACCGCCACGGTGTCCGAATTTAAGCTTATAGGTCAATGCGCCATAAGCAAGGGAGATAATCTGATGTCCGAGGCATATTCCAAACACGGGATATTTGCCGATAAGAGCCTTGACCGTATTGACCGTCTCCGGAACATCGCTTGGGTCACCGGGACCGTTGGATATAAATATTCCGTCAGGCTTTAAGCCTTCAATAACATCGGCAGGTGTATCATAAGGAACAACTGTTACACTTATGCCTTTCTTATTGAAGGAACGCAAAATATTCTTCTTCATTCCGCAATCTATACATACTATACGATGCTTTGGATTATCCACGGTGAAACGCATTATTCCCTTTGGACTTACCTTTGACACGGCGTCTTTCGGAATATCGGTTCCGCTGAGTATCTTTATGCCCTCCTGTTTGCTTGTTTCAATCCCTGTGATAAGCACTTTTCGGCTACCCAAATCACGGATAGAACGAGCAATCTGGCGTGTGTCAACTCCGTATATTCCTGCTATGCCGTACCGCTTCATTGTATCGGAAAGGCTTTCTATGCATCTGAAATTAGACGGGTCGTCGTTATATTCTCTTACAATAAGTGCGCCGATTGACGGAACATCTGTTTCATAGTCTTCTTCGCATATTCCGTAATTTCCAATCAAAGGATAGGTCATTACCACTGCCTGATATGTATATGACGGGTCGGATATAATCTCCTGATAACCAACCATAGATGTATTGAAAACAATTTCACACACCTTGTCGCACATATCGCCGAAGCCATATCCCATATATTCACTGCCGTCTTCCAAAATAATTTTTCGATTAAACTCGGTTTGCACTCTATCATCCCTTCCCGTCAAATTCAGACTGTCTTAATCTGCTCTTAATTTTCCTCTTCTTCACCTTTTACAATCCTTGTGGGATAGTCTCCATCAAAGCAAGCACTGCAAAATCCCTCGGAGTCAATAAGCTCTCTAAGCCTATCTTTGGGCAGATAACCAAGGGAGTCTACGCCAATCATTTTTGCGATTTCCTTGGTATTGTATTTTGAAGCAATCAAATGCTCCTCTGAGTCTATGTCCGTTCCGTAATAGCACGGGTGCAAAAACGGCGGTGCAGATACCATCATATGAATTTCCTTTGCGCCTGCCTCACGCAGGATTTCGGTAAGACGCCAGCTTGTTGTTCCTCTTACAATAGAGTCATCTACAAGCACAACACGCTTACCCTTTACGGTTTCAGCCACAGCGCTGAGCTTTATCTTTACTTTATCAACACGTACATCCTGTGACGGAGCGATAAAAGTTCTGCCGATATACTTGTTCTTTATAAGTCCGATACCATACGGAATTCCCGAACCCTCGGCATATCCGAGTGCGGCATCAAGTCCCGAATCGGGAACGCCTATTACAACATCGGCATCTACATGGTAACATTCTGCCAGAATTTTGCCTGCCATACGTCTTGCCTTATGCACGCTGACACCGTCTACTACCGAATCAGGTCTTGCAAAATAAATATACTCAAAAATACAAAGCTTTTTAGGCTTGGTGTCGCAATGGTCTTTTATTGAGGTCACGCCTTCTTTTGAAAACACAAGGATTTCACCCGGGAGCAAATCCCTTACAAACTCCGCACCAACTGCGTCAAGAGCACAAGTCTCCGAAGCTATAATATATGTTCCGTCAGAACATTTACCATAGCAAAGCGGTCTGAATCCGTACGGGTCACGGCACGCAATCAACTTTTGCTTAGACATTATGCAGAGTGAATATGCACCCTCGATAACATTCATCGCCTTACTTATCGCTTCTTCAATAGTTTCCGACTGCAAGCGCTGTCTTATGATAGTATATGCGATTATCTCCGCATCACCCGAGGTATGGAAGATAGCACCGTCAAGCTCTAACTTGTTCTTTATCTCGGCACTGTTGGAAAGATTGCCGTTGTGAGCTATCGCCATCTTTCCTTTTTGGTGGTTTACTTCGATAGGTTGACAGTTCTTTCTGCCGGTCGTGTCCGTTGTACCATATCTGACATGTCCTACCGCCATAGTACCCTTAGGGAACTTTGCCAAAGTGGCCTCGTCGAATACATCGCCTACTATACCCAAATCCTTGTATGAATGCATTGCACCATTATCATTTACCACAATGCCGCAAGACTCCTGTCCTCTGTGCTGCAAGGCATATAATCCGTAATAGGTCATACTTGCAACATTGGACTTCTCAGGTGCCAAAACACCAAAAACTCCGCACTCCTCGTGTATACTCATTATAACGCTCCTTCTTTCGTGCCGCATACCCCACCTTTAAAGATGGGAGCAGTTTGGTTTTGTTATATAAATTTAATTTCAAAACTACCTCAATATAATTATATAGTATTTTAATTTCCTTGTCAATTGATTATAAGGGCTATACCCCCCTTTTTTCCACGCAATAAATAACAAAATTTTTTCGATATTTCCGCTATAATATATTCATTTCCACATATTTTTTAAATCGAAGCTTTTTCGCTTCCATTTGCCTGCAATTTATCCAAAAAATACCCCCGAAGGCTTGCTCTCGCAAGCCCCGGGGGAAATCCGCTCGGTATTTGACAAATACATTTTAATGATGCGGTCTAATTGATTTTCTTGACCTTGAACGAATTTTGTGATAAAATATCAGTATTGACATCCTTCTAAAATCTGCACCGCATTGAAGTGCGATATTTCTGACATAATGGAAATAGTCAACACTGATAGTAAGTAACGGAGGGTTATTATGGCTTTAGAAAACAAACTTAATATAACAGACTCAGCTGAGCTTGCTCGTGAAGAGGAACGCATCAGCAAGAAGAAAGCTATTGAGCTTTATGATAAAGGTTTACTTGACGGACTTGAAGTAGGTAAATTTTCTGCTCTGGCATTTATTCATAAATATCTATTCGATGAAATATATGATTTTGCAGGCGTTATAAGAGACGTAAATATTGCAAAAGGCGACTTTCGTTTTGCTCCTGTGATGTATCTTGAAGGTGCACTAAAGCATGTCAGCAATATGAAGCAATCAACTTTTGACGAAATTATTGAGAAATATGTGGAAATGAACATCTGTCATCCATTCAGAGAAGGTAACGGCAGAAGCACAAGAATATGGCTTGACCTTATCTTAAAGAAAGAGCTTGGCATGGTAGTTGACTGGAGCTTGGTAGACAAGGAGGACTATCTTCTTGCTATGGAGCGCAGTCCAATTAAAGACATTGAAATCAAGCATATTCTGAAAAATGCTTTAACAGACAAAATCAATGACAGAGAGATATATATGAAAGGCATTGATAACAGCTACCTATACGAAGGCTATACTTCGTTTAAAACAGAAGAACTATAAACATCGTTTTTGAAATTGTACTCAAAAGGCAAAAAGAAACCCCGAAGGCCCTGTATTTACAAGGCTTTCGGGGATTTTCATCTTACTCCCACTCGACAGTGGCAGGGGGTTTGGTTGTTATATCATAGACTACTCTTGAAACGCCGGCTACTTCGTTTGTAATTCTGCTTGACACGATTTCCAATACTTCGTAAGGAATTTTTGCCCATTGTGCAGTCATAAAGTCGTCTGTTACCACTGCACGGAGGGCAACCGTTACGCCGTATGTTCGGCTGTCGCCCATTACGCCCACGCTTCTGGTATCAGTAAGCACCGCAAAGTACTGGTTTGATGCAACATTTGCCCTTTCAAGTTCTTCGCGGAAGATTGCGTCTGCCTCTCTTAAAAGTTCAAGCTTATCCTTTGTGATTTCGCCGATTATTCTGACTGCAAGTCCGGGGCCCGGGAAGGGTTGACGCCAAACCAATTCCTTTGGTATATCAAGCTTCTCGCCTACCTCACGCACTTCGTCCTTAAAGAGGTAGCGGAGCGGCTCTACAATCTCGTCAAATGCGATTACATCGGGAAGTCCGCCCACATTATGGTGGCTCTTGATTGTATCACTTGCACCAAGTCCGCTTTCGATAATGTCAGGATAAATCGTACCCTGTGCAAGAACATTCACCTTGCCTATTTTCTTTGCCTCGTCCTCGAATGTTCTTATAAACTCCTCGCCGATGATTTTGCGTTTCTTCTCCGGCTCGGTAACGCCTTTTAGCTTACTTAAAAATCTGTCCTCGGCGTTTACTCTAATCATATTAAGACCGAACTTATCCTTAAATGTTGCCTCTACAAAGTCGCCCTCGTCCTTCCTGAGCAGGCCGTGGTCTACAAAAATACAGGTTAAGTTTTTGCCTATTGCCTTATTTAAAAGGACTGCGCAAACAGAGGAGTCAACACCGCCCGACAGTGCAAGCAAAACCTTTTTATCCGCAAGAGTTTCCCTGTAATTTGCAACCGCATTATCTATAAAATCGTCCATCTTCCAATCGCCGCTGCACTTACACACTTTAAAGAGGAAGCTCTTAAACACCTCTATGCCGTGGTCTGTGTGCGTTACCTCCGGGTGGAACTGCACGCAATAGATTGACTTTTCGGCATTACAGAATGCCGCCGACGGACAGTTATCGGTAGTTGCGATAACCTTATACCCATCAGGAACAGTTTTCACATAGTCGGTATGGCTCATAAAGCAAACGCTTTCTTTTGGCATATTCTCGGTAATTATACTATCCTGATAATAAATCTTTGTCTTTCCGTACTCGCTGATGTCATTTGCACTCTCGATTTTTCCGCCTGCCATATACGCAATCAACTGCGCACCGTAGCATATACCGAGTACGGGTATGCCCAAATTAAGTATTGCCTTATCATAATGTGGGGAACTTTCGTCATACACGCTGTTTGGACCGCCGGTAAAAATAACGCCCTTGTAATTCTCTGCCTTTATTTCATCTACCGAAATCTTGTTATACGGCTTTATTTCCGCATAAACTCCGTTTTCACGGACTCTCCTTGCGATAAGCTGATTATATTGACCGCCAAAGTCCAAAACAAGTATTTTTTCCATCACAAATCCCCCCACATATATTTTAAAGTGTAATTTCCGCAGTAGTTCTCTTTATATCGGCAATATACGGTTTTACCTCCGCAAGGAAGGCTTCAACCTGCTTTTCGCTTCTGCCTATATAATCCGACGGATTTAAAAGCTCATACATCTCTGCTTCGGTCAAGCCGAACTCTTTTTCCTCGCTTAAATATTTAAGGAGCTTGCACGGCTCGCCGTTCTTCATTTCCTCGGTGGCCTTCATAGAGCACCGTCTGATGATTTCGTGTACCTTCTGTCTGTCGCCGCCTCGTTTTACCGCTTCCATCAACAAGTTTTCTGTCGCAATAAAAGGCAGGTAATCGCTTACCGTCTTTGCAACAACCTTTTCATTTGTCCTGAGGCCGTCTGTTACATTCTGCGAAAGTCTGATAATCGCATCTGCGCACAAAAAGCCCTCAGGCATTGAAATTCGTCTGTTTGCGGAGTCGTCAAGCGTTCTTTCAAGCCATTGTACCGATGCGGTCATAGACGCATTCATACTGTCCGCCATCAAGTATCTTGAAAGTGAGCAAATCCTCTCACTGCGCATTGGGTTTCTCTTATACGCCATCGCAGATGAGCCGATTTGGTTTTTCTCGAAAGGCTCTTCAACCTGTCTGTCGTGTTGTAAAAGGCGAATATCATTTGCCATACGATAACAACTCTGTGCAACAGACGCAAGACAATTAAGTATTCTGCTGTCAAGCTTTCTGGGATATGTCTGACCGCACACTGAGAAGCACTTTTCAAAGCCGAAGTCAGATGCAATCATCTTATTCATCTCATCTATCTTTTGAGTATCGCCCTCAAAAAGCTCCATAAAGCTGGCTTCTGTTCCCGTTGTACCACGGCAACCCAAGAATTTTATGCACTTGATTACTTCGTCAATTTCCTCTACATCACACAAAAAGTCTTGTATCCAAAGAGTTGCTCTCTTGCCGACGCTTACAAGCTGTGCCGGTTGATAATGGGTATAACCAAGGGTAGGCGTTGCCTTATACTTATCCGCAAAGTCACAAAGATTTGCAATAACTTTAAGCAACTCCGCTCTTATGTATTTAAGCGCATCTCTGTAAATAACAAGGTCTGCATTATCGGTAACATAACAACTTGTAGCACCCAAGTGAATAATTCCCGCCGCACCGGGCGCAACCATACCGAAAGCGTGAATATGTGCCATAACATCGTG